>NZ_CABSQF010000020.1:0-94271 GCF_902479695.1 uncultured Phyllobacterium sp.
CATCTGTACCGTGTGCGGCGGGCGCTTCACCACCTTCGAGCGCGTGCAGTTGCGCGATCTCAGCGTGATCAAGAAGAGTGGTCGCAAGGTGGCTTTCGACCGCGACAAGCTGATGCGTTCGGTTGAAGTCGCACTGCGCAAGCGGCAGGTCGATCCGGAACGGGTGGAGCGCGCGGTGTCGGGCATTGTCCGCCAGCTCGAAAGCTCCGGCGAACCGGAGGTCAGCTCCGACGAAATCGGCCGGCTGGTCATGGATGCGCTGAAAGGCATCGACGACATCGCCTACATCCGCTTCGCCTCGGTCTACCGCAATTTCCGCGAGGCCAAGGATTTCCACAATGTGATCGACGAAATCACCGCTGGCGATGTTGCGTCCGATCCGGTCGAGGATGAGTGAACCGTATGAACCCATCGGAGCAGAGTGCGCTTGACCGGCGCTACATGGCTGCGGCCATTCGTCTGTCGCGCAGCCATCAGGGGCTGACGGGAACAAACCCGTCCGTCGCCACGCTGATTGTCGACAAGGATGGTGTCATTGCCGGGCGCGGCGTGACCGCCATCGGCGGGCGGCCGCATGCGGAAACCCAGGCCCTCGCCGAGGCTGGCGACCGGGCGAGGGGCGCTACGGCCTATGTCACGCTCGAACCCTGCGCCCATCACGGCAAGACGCCGCCCTGTGCCGATGCACTGGTCACGGCGGGTGTCAGCCGGGTCATTGCCGCCGCCAATGACCCGGATGACCGGGTGGCGGGCAGGGGCTATGCCATCCTGCGCAATGGCGGCATCGAGGTGGTGACCGGCGTTCTGGCGGCCGAAGCCGCCGATTATCTCGCCGGTTACCTGATTCGATCTTCAAAGAAACGCCCGGAAGTGACTCTGAAACTTGCACTTTCCGCCGATGGCTACATCGGCAGGCACGGCACGGGCCAGATTGCCATCACCGGCCCGGTCGCGCGGGCGCAGGTGCACCTGATGCGGGCTGAATCCGACGCCATTCTCGTGGGAATCGGCACGGCGCTGGCCGATGACCCCGTCTTGACCTGCCGGCTGCCGGGGCTGGAAAACCGCTCGCCGGTGCGCGTCGTGCTCGACAGCCGGCTGCGTCTGCCGCTGGACAGCAAGCTGGTGCAATCGGCGGGTAGCGTTCCCCTGTGGATTGCCGCCAGCGCCCAGGCCGATCCGGCCAAGCGCCAGGCGCTGGTCGCGGCGGGCTGCCGTATGCTCGCGACCGAAACCGACTGCGGCGCAACCGCGCTGCCGGAACTGCTCGACGATCTGGCGGCGCAGGGCATCGCCACGCTGATGGTGGAGGGCGGTGCTGCCGTCGCGTCTGCGCTTCTGCAGGACGATCTCGTTGACCGCATTGCGCTTTTTGAAGGCCCGCTGGCAATCGGATCGGACGGCGGTCTTGCAGTACCAGAACTTTCTTCCCATATCGCTCGTGACTTCACGCTGTCGCGGGATGACCGCTTCGGTGACGATCACTATCGCGAATACGTAAGACCCATCTGAGGAACTATGCATGTTTACGGGAATTGTAACGGATATCGGCAAGATTGGTCAGGTCAAGCCGCTCAATGAAGGCGTGCTTCTGCGCGTGGAGACCAATTACGATCCGCAGACGATCGAGATCGGCGCCTCCATCTCCTGTTCAGGCGTGTGCCTGACCGTCGTGACACTGCCGGAAAAGGGTTCGAATGCCCGCTGGTTCGAGGTGGAAGCCTGGGAAGAGGCTTTGCGCCTGACCAGCATTGCCAACTGGAAGAACGGCACGCGCATCAACCTGGAACGCTCGCTGAAGCTGGGCGACGAGATGGGCGGGCACCTTGTCTCCGGCCATATCGATGCCATGGCCGAGATCGTCAAGCGCGAGGATGAGGGAGATGCCGTCCGCTTCACGCTGCGGGTGCCGGAAGAACTGGCGCGGTTCATCGCGCCGAAAGGCTCCGTGGCGCTCGACGGCACGTCGCTGACGGTCAATGCCGTCAATGGCAATGAATTCGACGTCCTGTTGATCCGCCATTCGCTTGAAGTCACCACCTGGGGTGACCGCAAGGCCGGTGACAAGGTGAATATCGAGATCGATCAGATGGCGAGATACGCTGCACGGCTTGCAGAATATCCGAAATCAGCCTAGGACCACACGCAGAGGCGGAGCATCTTCGCCACCCCCATTGAGTTCTGGAGTTTTCCATGTCCAAAAAAAAGGCGCATGCGCCCCATCTGTTGATCGTGGAAGCGCGATTCTACGACGATCTGTCGGATGCCCTGCTGAACGGTGCCAAACTGGCGCTCGATGAAGGCAAGGCAACCTATGATGTCGTGACCGTTCCCGGCGCGCTTGAAGTGCCTGCCGCCATTTCCTTTGCCCTCGATGCAGCGGAAGACGGCGGAACGGAGTATGATGGCTTCGTGGCGCTTGGTACGGTCATTCGCGGCGAAACCTATCATTTCGATATCGTTGCCAATGAATCCTGCCGTGCTCTGATGGAGCTTGCGGTGGATGAAAGCATTGCCATCGGCAATGGCATTCTCACCGTCGAGAACGAAGAGCAGGCCTGGGCCCGTGCCCGCCGCGAGGACAAGGACAAGGGTGGCTTTGCAGCGCGCGCTGCCTTGACCATGATTGCCCTCAAGGAAAAACTCGGAGCCTGACCGGATGCCTGCTTCCAAAGATGGGGAAAGTCCCGCTGTAAAGCCCGCCAACAAGCGCGGCGTTGCCCGCCTGGCGGCGGTGCAGGCACTGTACCAGATGGACGTTGCCGGAACCGGCGTGATCGAGGTGGTGGCGGAATATGAAGCGCACCGTCTCGGCAAGGAAGTCGACGGTACGCAGTATCTGGATGCCGATCCGCAATGGTTCCGTGCCATTGTCGCCGGTGTGGTTGCCGAGCAGACATCCCTCGACCCGATGATCCGTCAGGCCCTGACCGAAGACTGGCCGCTGTCACGGCTCGATTCCACGCTGCGGGCGATCCTGCGCGCCGGTATCTGGGAACTGAAGAACCGTCCCGATGTGCCGACGGCGGTTATCGTTTCGGAATATATCGACATCGCCAAGGCCTTCTACACGGAAGACGAACCCAAACTGGTGAATGCCGTGCTCGACCGTCTGGCCTTCGAATTGCGCGGTGAAAGCCGCGGCGCGAAGAACCCGCGCGGCTGACGTCCCTTCATTGAAAATGGCGGACACCCGCCTTAGGCGTGGTGCGTGGTGCGCTTGTCGAACCACGCGCCAGCCAGAACACAATGCGCCAAACCTGCTGAATCAGATCGGTCTATCCCAACCCTGAGCCGCCTCAGCGAAAGGCCTTGACCTTTTCGCATCCGCTTCGTTACTCCTAGTACATACGGTCGCGTTTCTGCCGGCCTGGCAGATTTTGCGTGCCGTACCGAACCTGACCTGGGGAGGGGTATTTTTCGGGTCAAAATCTGAGGGAGTGGCATGACTATACTGTTTCTCGTCATCGCCTGCGGTCTGCTGTCTGTCGTTTACGCTTTCTGGGCTACCCAATCGGTGCTCGCAGCGGACCAGGGCAATGCGCGCATGCAAGAAATCGCCGGTGCAATTCGCGAAGGTGCACAGGCCTATCTCACACGTCAGTATACCACGATCGCCATGGTTGGCGTCGTTGTCTTTCTAGCAGTCTGGTACCTCTTGTCTTCCACCGCGGCAGTCGGCTTCATGATCGGTGCCGTCTTGTCGGGACTTGCCGGTTTCATCGGCATGCATGTTTCCGTCCGTGCCAATGTGCGCACGGCGCAGGCATCGTCCCGCAGTCTCGCCGCCGGTCTCGAGATCGCGTTCAAATCCGGTGCGATCACCGGCATGCTCGTGGCCGGTCTCGCCCTTTTGGGTGTCTCGGTCTATTATTACATCCTCACGGGCCCGATGGGCCATCTGCCTGCGGACCGTGTTGTCATTGACGCGCTTGTCTCCCTCGGGTTCGGTGCGTCGCTTATTTCCATCTTCGCCCGTCTTGGCGGTGGCATCTTCACCAAGGGTGCCGACGTCGGCGGCGATCTCGTCGGCAAGGTCGAAGCCGGAATTCCCGAAGATGACCCGCGCAACCCGGCAACCATCGCCGACAATGTGGGCGACAATGTCGGCGACTGCGCCGGCATGGCCGCCGACCTTTTCGAAACCTATGCGGTGACCATTGTTGCCACCATGGTTCTGGGTGCCATCTTCTTTGCCGCAACGCCCGTCCTGAGCACGGTCATGCTTTATCCCTTGGCGATCTGCGGCGCCTGCATCATCACCTCGATTGCCGGGACGTTCTTCGTCAAGCTCGGTGCGAACAACTCGATCATGGGGGCGCTCTACAAGGGCCTCATCGTGACGGGTCTTCTGTCGATTGCCGGTCTTGCCCTTGCCACGTCGATGACTGTCGGCTGGGGCGAGGTGGGTATTGTTGCGGGTAAATCGATCACCGGCATCAATCTCTTCTACTGTGGCCTGGTCGGGCTTGTGGTGACGGGGTTGATCGTGGTGATTACCGAGTACTACACCGGCACCGGCAAGCGCCCCGTCAATTCGATTGCCCAGGCATCGGTCACCGGTCACGGCACCAACGTCATCCAGGGTCTGGCCGTGTCGCTTGAATCGACGGCGCTGCCCGCCCTGGTCATCGTCGGCGGCATCATCTCGACCTACCAGCTTGCCGGGCTGTTCGGCACCGGCATCGCCGTTACCGCCATGCTCGGCATTGCCGGCATGATCGTTGCGCTCGATGCCTTCGGTCCGGTGACGGACAATGCCGGCGGTATCGCGGAAATGGCCGGGCTTGATCCGGACGTGCGCAAGTCCACCGACGCGCTGGATGCCGTTGGCAACACGACGAAAGCCGTGACCAAGGGCTATGCCATCGGTTCGGCCGGTTTGGGCGCGCTGGTGCTGTTTGCCGCCTATTCCAACGACCTGCAGTTCTTCATCAGCGAAGCGAACAAGGATGGTTCGACGGCCTTCTCCTATTTCAAGGGAATGGGCGCCGTATCGTTCGAACTGTCCAATCCCTACGTTGTCGCCGGTCTGATCTTCGGCGGTCTCATCCCCTACCTCTTCGGCGGTATCGCGATGACGGCCGTTGGCCGGGCAGCAGGTTCCGTGGTGGAAGAGGTGCGCAGGCAGTTCCGTGAAAAGCCGGGCATCATGGCCGGTACGGAGCGTCCGGACTATGCGCGGGCGGTGGATATTCTCACCCGCGCCGCCATCAAGGAAATGGTCGTGCCGTCGCTGCTGCCGGTTCTGGCACCGCTCGTCGTCTATTTCGGCGTGCTGCTGATTTCCGGTTCAAAAGCCTCGGCCTTTGCCGCGCTCGGTGCTTCGCTTCTCGGCGTGATCATCAATGGCATTTTCGTTGCCATTTCGATGACATCCGGCGGCGGTGCCTGGGACAATGCCAAAAAGTCCTTTGAAGACGGCTTTGTCGACAAGGATGGCGTTCGTCACATGAAGGGATCGGATGCCCACAAGGCTTCCGTGACCGGCGATACGGTTGGCGATCCCTACAAGGACACGGCTGGCCCTGCGGTCAATCCGGCGATCAAGATCACCAACATCGTGGCCTTGCTGCTGCTGGCGGTGCTTGCGCACGGATAAGCGCCCGTCACGTCAAAGAAAAACCCGCGAAATCCGGTTTCGCGGGTTTTTTGTTTTCAGCGCAGGAATTACTGACCGGGAGGTCCGCCTGCACCAATGGAACCGGGTGCCTTGCCAACGCCCGCAAGCAGCTGGCCGAGGAACGAAAGGTCCTTGCCGCCGGTCGGCGTGGTGCGGGAGATGAAGTCGAAAACCTTGCCGTCCTGCAATCCGTAATTGGAAATGCTGGCGACCTTGCTTTTCTGGTCGAAATAAACCGCAAGAATGCGACGGTCGGTCACCTTCGGCTGCATGAAGGCGACGCTGCGTTTGCGCTTCTGGGAAATGTAATAGAAGACTTCGTTGTCGAACGTTGCCGTCGAAGACGGGCTGCCAAGCGACAGGATGACCTGCTCGCGGCTGGACCCGACCGGAACGAACGCCAGCGCCTTCTCGTCGAGAATATAACCTTCCGACAATGTTTCGGATGGATTGAGGTTGGCGGTATTACAGCCGGCAAGCCCTACGACAAAAAACAGAGCTCCGGCGAGAAGATATTCCCGGGAACGATCGGCCTTGAAAATCCGCTGCAACAACGACATCTCCATTTCAATAGTGGGGCCACGTCTTTCGCTGCCCGCAGAACTTCGGTAAACCACCTTGAAGTCCGATGCAACCGGCGACTCGTGTTGCGGCCCGACCCAAGTGAAAGCACATATATGATTCTCAATTTATTCAGCCGTAAGGCCAAAGCAAATGAGGCGATTACCACAGCCCTCTACGATGTGATCGTGGCGGCGGCGCGGCAGCCATACCTCTATTCTGACATTGATGTGCCGGATTCGCCGCTCGGACGCTATGAAATGGTATCTTTGCACGTTTTTCTTTTCATGCGCCGGATAAAGGGCAGGACACCAGCCCTCAAGATGATCGGACAGGAAGTGACGGATGAATTCTTCCGGGACGTGGATCACTCGCTGCGGGAGCTTGGGATCGGCGACTCCGGTATCCCGAAGCGGATGAAAAAACTGGCGCGCATGTTCTATGGCCGGGTGGAGTCCTATGACAAGGCGCTCCAGACCAACGACCATCCGGCCCTGGCGGCCGCACTGGCCCGCAATGTCCGCCCTGACACCAGCGAATGGACAGGCGCCTCCGCGCTGGCCGGATACACCATCCAAGCGGCGTTGTTCCTGGAAAACCAGTCGGATGAAGATATAGCCCGCGGGCAGCTGGCCTTTCCGGACGCCAGCGCCGGTGCAGAAACCCTGCAGAATTAGGAAGGGGAGCAAAATGACAAGAAATATCGATGGCGCACTCAGTTTCCCGGTCTCGGTCAAACGGCTTCCGCAGAAGGGACTGACCGTCAAGATCGAAGCGGACGAGCGCGAGCGCATAGCGCTGCGGGACTTTCACGAATTGCAGGATGTAACGTCGTTCAAGGCCGATCTGCAGATTGTTCCCTGGAAGAAGGACGGCATACGCGTGCGCGGCGTGGTGAAGGCCCGGATCGTGCAGTCCTGTGTCGTCACGTCGGATCCTGTCGATGCGGTCGTCAATGCGGAAGTGGATACGCTGTTCGTGCCGGAGAACTCCAAGCTGGCACGTTTGCCGCTCGATGAGAACGGCGAGCTGATCATCAGCGCCGACGGTCCCGATATTCCGGAGACATTTTCCGGCGATACGCTGGATGCCGGTGCCATAGCCGAGGAGTTTTTCGAGCTGGCCATTGATCCATACCCCCGCAAGGAGGGCGTATCGGATACGCCCATCGAGGTTGTCTTCGGTGATGACGAAACAGCGGAAAAGCCTGTCAGTCCGTTTGCCGGCCTCAAGGACTGGAAACAGAAGCCTTGATTGTGACGATTTCCTGAGGCTGACTATCGAAATACTGCCCTGATGGGCTATAACAACGGAAAATACCCAAAAAGGGGCAGTGTTTTTCACAATGATTCCAGTCCATGTGCCGGAGGTCCGGCAGATTCCGGTTGTACAGCGACGGAAATTGACTATTTTCGCCGAGTCTTTGAGCAATTGATAAACCCAGCAAGCATACTCACTGAACAGGACAATCGAGAGTGATCAGAATTTCCATTGATGCCATGGGCGGTGATTTCGGTCCTGAGATCGTCATTCCCGGTCTGGCAACGGCGCTGGAGCGCCATCCTGATATCCGGTTTGTGATCTTCGGTCGTGAGGAAGAGGTAAGGCCGGTTCTCGACCGTCATCCCACGCTTGCGAGCTCGACATTCCACCACTGCGACGTGTCGGTGCGTATGGACGAAAAACCCAGCCAGGCCTTGCGCAACGGCCGCTGGAAGTCATCCATGTGGCGCTCCATCGAGGCGGTGAAAACAGGCGAGGCGGATGTCTGCGTATCGGCGGGCAATACCGGCGCGCTGATGGCCATGTCGAAATTCTGCCTGCGCACCATGGCCAATGTGGAACGCCCGGCCATTGCCGGCATCTGGCCGACATTGCGCGGTGAGAGCATCGTGCTCGATATCGGCGCGACCATCGGTGCCGACGCGCAGCAGCTGGTCGACTATGCCGTCATGGGCGCCGCCATGGCCCGGTCGCTGTTCGAGATCGAACGCCCGACGATCGGCCTGCTCAATGTCGGGGTGGAAGAAATCAAGGGACAGGACGACGTCAAGGATGCGGCGCGCATTTTGCGCGAGATTCCCTTGCCAAGCCTTGAATATTACGGCTTCGTCGAAGGCGACGACATCGGCAAGGGCACCGTCGATGTGGTGGTCACCGAAGGGTTTACCGGAAACATCGCCCTGAAGACGGCGGAGGGGACGGCCAAGCAGTTCGCGCAGTATCTGCGCGATGCCATGGGCCGCACATTGATGGCCAAGATCGGCTATCTCTTCGCCAGGGGTGCATTCAATCATCTGCGGGAGAAAATGGACCCGCGCAAGATCAATGGCGGCGTGTTTCTCGGGCTCAATGGTGTTGTCATCAAGAGCCATGGCGGAACCGATGCGCTGGGCTTCGCGTCCGCCGTCGATGTCGGCTATGATATGGCGCGCAACAAGCTCTTGAGCAAAATTGCCTCGGATCTGAGCCATTTTCACAAAAGCCCGGTCGGGGTCGCTTTTCAGGGCGAGACCGAAAATGATTCAGAAGCTGAAATAGAACCACAGGCGTAGGAAAAATAAATGATCCGGTCCGTTGTTAGAGGTGTAGGGGCGGCCAAACCGGCGCGCCTGGTCAAGAACGCCGATCTGGAAGGCATTGTCGAAACCAGCGACGAGTGGATCGTGCAGCGGACGGGCATCCGTCAGCGCTATATCGCAGGCGAGGGCGAAACAACCGCTTCGCTGGGCGAGGCAGCAGCACGCGCAGCGCTCGACAATGCCGGCATGACGCCGGACGACATCGACCTGATCATTCTGGCGACTTCGACGCCCGACAATACGTTCCCGGCCTCCGCCGTCGACATCCAGGCACGCCTCGGCATGACCCATGGCTTTGCCTTCGACATGCAGGCGGTCTGCTCCGGCTTCGTCTATGCCATCAGCACTGCCGACCTCTACATTCGCGGCGGCATGGCCAAGCGCGTTCTGGTCATCGGTTCGGAGACATTCTCGCGCCTTCTCGACTGGAATGACCGCACGACGTGCGTCCTGTTCGGCGATGGCGCCGGTGCCGTCGTGCTCGAGGGCAGTGAGGGACGCGGCCTGACATCCGATCGCGGCATCCTCACCGCCAACCTGCGGTCCGACGGTTCGCACAAGCAGAAGTTGTATGTGGATGGCGGACCATCCAGCACCCAGACGGTCGGACACCTGCGCATGGAGGGCCGCGAGGTTTTCAAGCATGCGGTCGGCATGATCACCGACGTCATCGAAGCCTCGTTCTCGGAGGCCGGGATCACGGCCGAGGATGTCGACTGGTTCGTTCCGCACCAGGCCAACAAGCGCATCATCGACGCATCAGCCAAGAAATTGAACCTTGCCGAGGAAAAGGTGGTCATTACGGTTGACCAGCATGGCAATACCTCCGCGGCGTCCGTCCCGCTGGCCCTGGCGACAGCGGTTGCCGACGGGCGGATCAAGCAGGGCGATCTTGTCCTTCTTGAAGCCATGGGCGGGGGCTTTACGTGGGGTGCAGTTCTGCTACGGTGGTGATGGTCCGGTTGGGTCAGCAGTTTGTTTTATCAACTGTTTTACCTGCTTGCCCTATCGGATTTGATCCTATAACTTCCGCTTCCACCTTGATAGTTTTGCAACAAACGAGAGCTTAGAGATCGTATGGGGGGTAAGACCATTACGCGCGCTGATCTGGCCGAAGCAGTCTATCGCAAGGTAGGGCTTTCACGCACGGAGTCAGCTTCACTCGTCGAAACCATTCTCGATGAAGTATGTGATGCCATTGTTCGTGGCGAAACGGTCAAATTGTCATCGTTCGCCACGTTTCAGGTCCGGGACAAGAACGAACGCATCGGCCGCAACCCGAAAACGGGTGAAGAGGTGCCCATTTTGCCTCGCCGGGTCATGACGTTCAAGGCGTCCAATGTGCTCAAACAGCGCATTTTGCGCTCGCATCAGGCACGCAAGAAGAAATCTGCATAGCGGATTTATGCAGGGCGCTTTGGCTCCCTGGGCGAGATTGCTGTGGGGCAATCTCGCGTTGTACTTGAAAACCACTTGATAAACCGCTGAAATGGGCGTCGAATCAGATTTTCTCCTGAAAGGGTGAAAACATGGACAAGAGTCCCGACGCTTTTAGAACCATCAGTGAAGTTGCTGAAGATCTCGATCTTCCCCAGCATGTTCTGCGTTTTTGGGAAACGCGTTTTACCCATATCAAGCCTATGAAGCGCGGCGGCGGACGACGATATTATCGCCCGCTCGATGTCGATCTGCTCAAGGGCATCCGCCATCTGCTGTATGATCAGGGCTATACGATCAAGGGCGTGCAGCGGCTTTTGCGGGAAAATGGCGCGCAGTTCATCATCGCGCTCGGCAGCGGCGACACCGCTGCCGCCGAAGCCATCAGCCAGCAGAAGCAGGCGGCCGTTCGCGAAGAGGAAGCACATTCCGCCGAGCAGGAACGCGCCGACGCGGCGGAAGAAGCCGCCGTCATGGGATCGCCGAAATCATCGTCCCATGGCCGGCGTCTCTTTGGCCTGATCAAGGGCGACGATGACGGGCCGGTGGCTGCCGACGGCAAGCGGCTGTCAAAGGACAACCGGACCCTGCTGCAGGAAACGCTTTTCGACCTCTTGGAATGCAAGCGCCTGCTGGATCAGGTCCGCTAGGTTCACCGCGCAATTCGCTGCAGAGTTGCAGGCTGGCAAATAGGTTGTTCGTGGTTCGACAAGCTCACCATGAGGGAGGTTGAGGATTGCGGGGAGCCATATGCTGCAACGTATCCGATTGGCCTTGCAATCAAATGAATTCTCTCATGGTGAGCTTGTCGAACCACGCACCGCGCTCCCGCCAATAAAAAAACCCAGCTTCCACGGGGAGTGAAAGCTGGGATTTGGGGTTGGCTGTGGGGTTCAGCCTAGCTGGTTGGGGGACCAGTATTGTGAAAACGCCGCCATCCGCCAAAAGTTCCAAAATATTTTGAAAAAATTTGGAACTGATTCAACGGGCCAGCATACCGATGACGATGCCGAGGCCTGCAATGACCATCAGCGTCGACACGGAATTCTGCGTCTGGATACCGCCGATTTTGCGGGCCTGATGGCCGACAGCATGTGCTGCCCGCCGTCCGCCGTCCTTGATGGCGTCAAAGGCCGAGGAATCATCGCCTTCGAGATCATCGAGCAGTTGCACGCCTTTGTCGGCGAGCGACTGCGTCAGCGCCGCCAGATCGCGCTTCAGATCTTCGATTTCGCGCTGCAAACGTGCGCGATCCTCATCGTTACGGCTTGGTTCAGCACTGTCCATGGCCATCACCCTTCGTTAGCGTCTTGAAACAAGCCCGATGAGCAGGGCTGCGCCCGCCACGATAGCAAGGGTTGCCAGCGGGTTTTCCTTGGCCGCATCGGCGGCATAGCGCACCTGGTTGGTGGCAACGCGTTTCACATCGTCCAGCTTTTCGCCGCCCATGTCGGCGAGATTGGCCGTGAGTTTCGACACTTCCTTGCGCAAGGCTGCGATCTGAGCCTCGACATCGTCCTGGATATCATCGGTGGTTTTGGAAAATATTGCCATTCTTTATCTGCTCCTGTGCATGACAAGCCTATAACGGGCAGGGGCCGCTTAGGTTCCCCTCGGGTTTTGTTCGAATGTCAGCGCCCGGAAAAATAATAAATGCACCTGCCGGAAACTTTCCCGGTCAAGCCCTCGTTCTTGTTTGCATTCCCCAGGAAGGGGAGGCAAACGCGGAGCAATACAATGGGTAAATTGACTGCAGGTATTTTCGCCGGATTTTTGGCGGTTACAGCACTGAGCGGAGCAGCATTGGCAAAGGACAACCCGATGGTTGGCGGCGCACCGATGTATGCCAACAAGAATATCATCGAGAATGCGGTCAACTCCAAGGACCACACAACACTTGTCGCCGCAGTCAAGGCGGCCGGTCTTGTCGAAACGCTTCAGGGCAAGGGACCGTTCACGGTATTCGCGCCAACCAACGAAGCCTTCGCCAAGCTGCCAAAAGGCACTGTCGAGACGCTTTTGAAACCAGAGAACAAGGCGACGCTCACCAAGGTTCTCACCTGCCATGTGGTGGCTGCTGACGCCATGTCCATGACGATCAAGAAGATGATCAAGGACGATGGCGGCTCGCACAAGGTAAAGACGGTCGGTGGTTGCATTCTGACCGTCAGCGAAAAGGGCGGCAAAATCTCGATCAAGGATGAGAAGGGCAACGTCGCTCATGTCTCGATCGCTGATGTCAAGCAGTCGAACGGCGTCATTCACGTGATCGACAAGGTTCTCCTGCCAAAATAAGACAGCGGCAAACGCTGCTCCGGCGGACACCCCCGCATGCCCGTTATCGGCGTTCCGATAACGGGCTTTTTGTTTCTCCGGTCAAAACCTACTTGGTGTCATGCTTGAAGCGCCGGTGGCTGAATCCGCCTTTGGCCAATCGCAGGATTGAAGAGAGTTTTGTCGGGTCACAGGCAGTTTTAGGAATTTGTTTGCTCACCTTTTGCATCGTTTTGGGCGATGCAGGCTGTGCATGGTGCGGCGTGTGAAGAATCGCTTCTCCCATAGTTCATTCGCTCCCTGACGACGTTCCGCTCCCGGCCCATGCCGGAAGCCCAATGCTGTGGTTCGTATACGGATATTCCCGGATCATACGACGGACAGTCGATCCTTGCCTGGATCATTCTATGGAGAGGTCAGTCAACTCTTGCCGTTTACACCCGGTGCGACGGTTTCGCCTGGTACGCCAGCAAGATAATCACAATGACTGCAAGCAAGAAATCAAGATCACGCATATCCGTAACCTCCTGCATTCCAGGGCGGAATATAGCGGGAAACGCGCCGGTTTCCAAATCACAACATGTCGATCCGGCCGGCGTGCAGCGCGCGCAACGCTGCACATGTAAAAAACGGTGAGCCGCGAAGCCCACCGTTTCAAAAAATGACGTGACTGGAGATCTCATCATCGCAGTTCAGCAATGCAGTCCTTCTCCATTGCCAAACACAATTCATATGTTTGTTGGGCCAAGGCCTGAGTATCCGGGGACGGGCCCCGGATACATCTTCAAATCCTGTTAAGGATTAGAAGTTGCGCTGGAAGCGGATCATGCCACCGAATGCATCGTCGTTGCCGCCGTTGAGGATCGACTGATCCTTACGATGACCATCGAACTTGGTGTAGCTGATTTCTGGCGTAACTGTGAAGCCAGGAACGAGCTCGTAAGCAACGTTCAAAGTACCAGCAACGGTGCCTTCGGATTCGTATGCAACCTGTGCATTGACAGTTGCCTTATCCGTAACCTTGGCGGACAGGCCACCCCAAACAGCCCAGTCGCCTTCCCAGCGGCCGAACCAGTTCAGGCTGCGTGCATGCGCGTAGTTATCGTCGAAGTTCGACTGATAGCCACCCATGACGAATGCCTTGACAGTGTCGGTGAACTTGACGTCCAAACGAACCTTACCGGCCCATTCTTCGATAACCGAGTCATAACCAGCAACAGCCGAGATACCGCCCCAACCCTGCTCGTACTTCACACCGCCGACTACATGCGGCATGTAATCGTTGATGCGGTAGTCGTGCGAAGCGCCGTCGTTGTCGGATTCGGATTCGCCCTGTTCAGCACCGATCATGGCCGAGAAGCCATTGCCAGCTGCGAACGTGTAGCTAACCTGGTTGGACGTGCCGGACTGATAGTTGATCACGTCGTCGTTGATGACGCTACCGGCATAACCGGTCCACGAACCGAACAGTTCGTCAGCAACACCGATGCGGAAACCGCCGAGTTCGATGAACGCGTTAGGAATGAGGCCACCGCTGTTGGAACCGTTCGTGTAGTTGAAACGTGTTTCAATGTACGAACGCAGTGTGCCGAGTTCTGTTTCCGAACGGGCGTCGAAACGAACTGTGGCGCGTGTGCGCTTGTAATAGGTGTCTTCGTTCAGGCCGTCTGAGCCCTTGATGCCGCTGACATGGCCGCCGGTGTATACGCTGTCGCCGCCCTTGGCGTCGTAACGGACATAGCCGCCGATCTTCAGGCAGGTCTCGGTGCCAGGAATGTAGAAGAAGCCCTTGCCGTATGCATCGCAAACGCGAACGTATTCGACAGCTTCAGGTTCGGCGACGACAACTGCGTCAGCAGCGCGCGCGCCAGTTACTGCAACCAGAGCTGCAGCGGAGCCGAGTAGCAGGCTCTTAATGTTCATTGTTGCTCTCCATGAGATTGGTAGTGACAATTCGGTATTCTGCGACTTTGGTCGTAGAGTCAAATGTCAAATTACAAATCTTTAATGCCGGGAGCGATGGGATTTTTATTGTTGCGGATTTGCAACTATAAGTTAACACAGGGTTAATATCAAGTATAATCAGTATGAATACTTTAAAGTATAAGCATATCATGCTATTGTAACAAAATTGTGATAGGGCTTGTAAATATTATCAGGTTTTCGCTTGGTATTTCCGTCAGCTGCGTGGCGTCCGGCGGTCTGGTGGATCTGCTGTTTCCCGTGCCTGACCGCCCGGCATGAGTCTGGAGGCGGCCACGTCCGTTCGTGGCAGCGGGTGAGACGTCAATCAGCCCGCCCGACCCTATCCTTAAGTTGATAGCAGTCGCGCCTTGCCCTTGCGGGCAGCTTGGTTGTGGCTGATTCTGAGCGCAATTGATACGCCATTCAACAATGGCTGCAGCCAGCCGCAAGGCGCGCATGGGTGAAAGCCACATCCGAAATTCGGATTATCTGTGCGCTGTCAGAAGTTTAATTCTCGCCTTTCGTCGTATACGCCTGACGAGCGCCGGTACATCGACCGTGCAATCCTGAAAATTCATCTCAGCAGCGCGACTCCGCTCCTCCGCCTGAACGATGATTTTTTCCTTGCAGCTCTGTCGTCCCAGAAACTTAATTCTTGTTCGCATGTTCCACACCCCTCATGTCTTATGACTTTTTTTGAGAGACCTAATATATGCAATGATTCCGGGTGGTTTGGAATATATCCGGTGTTCAAATGCCGGGCTGGCCGTACACGAAACAGTGAATAAACCTCGGCGCGGGACTGTCGTATCGGTTGGCGCTGCGGACGGAGGAGGGTGGAGACTTGGCGTTTACAAAAGATGAGATAACTGCCCACGCCCTGGTGATCGTCGATGTGCAAAATGCCTTCATCACGGGAGCCGAAGCCGTCCCGGATTGCGTCCAGCTTCAGGGTGCGGTGAAAAGGCTTCTCGAGAATGCGCGCGCGGCCAAGGTGCCGGTTGTCTTCCTGCAGAATGACGGTCCTGCCGGCGCGGTTGACGCGCCGAATACCGATGGCTGGCAATTGTTCTTTCCGCCGGAGGCGCGCGAAGCGGTGATCCGCAAGTCCAGAGATAATGGCTTCGATGGCACCGGGCTCGAGAATCAGCTCCGGGCGCATGGCGTCCGGTCGATGGCGATCTGCGGCATGCTGTCGGAAATGTGCCTGGCGGCGACGGCGCGAGCCGCGCTGGAAAAGGGATTTGCGGTGATCCTTTCCCATGATGGCCACGCAACCTACGATGTGCCGGCTGGTCCGGGCAATTCAGAGGCTGTTCCCGCACGGTTGGCCGCGCGGGCGGCAGAATGGTCGCTGGGCGACGATATTATCCTTTTGGCCGCTGCGGGCGATATCCGCTTCCAGACGGCCCGCCGCAGGTAAAATGCTTCCGGGGCTTGCCGTTGGCGAATGGCAGGTCGAATCCCCTTAGCGCAAAAGGCGCAGGAAGAGCGTGCTTGCGGCAACCCCGAAGGTTCCGCCGGCCGCCTTCACCACGGCATCGAGCAGCCGGGCATGCCGGGTTGGGGCAAGCATCTGTGCCAGCTCGAAACCGAAAGCCGCGCCAACCACCAAAAACAGGATGAGCAGCCACCGCCGCGGATAGGCCGCCGCAAAGACGAAGCCAAGCACGGCAAAAGCTGCAAAGCGCTCGACATTGACCGGCAAGCCGCTCTCCGGCCGCAGGCTGATGGGGTCGACAGTGATGAAAAGTATGGCTGCGAACAGCAGCCAGGCGGCGATTTGAATGAGCTTCATTCATACCCCATAGCGCATTCAACGCCTGGTTCCAATCCGTCACAATCTGCAATTTAGGGTAAAGCCGGATGTCGGCGTGCGGGCGACGCAAACTTCATGTTGCGCGGTACGCGTATCCTTCGGGTGAGGCCCGGCAAGGGGCATCGGGGGGTGATGAGATGCCGAGCCTCCGTTGCCCGAAGGTGACAACGTGCGGGTGATAACACGAGAACCTGAGCAGAAGATTATCCGAACCTGAGGCGAAACTGAGATGCAGTCCGGCCTCGGGGACAGCATGTCCGCCGGCGCGCGGATGCGCCTGTGGCGAGGCCCAGTGCAGCGCCGGGCGAAGGCAGGCACGCACTGGACCCCATGCTTGGGTTGCTCAAGCGACGCTCACTTGCCAAAGGCGTTTGTCACAATCAAGCCGTCATGTTTCCCGCTTCGTCCCATGCCGTTCATTCAGCTGCGGTAATGGACCCGGTACCTGTCTTCGACCGGCTGTCCAACCGTTGCCTTGACCCCCAGGACGAAATGGATCGAGATGATCTTGTCGGCCTCTACACCCGCTTCAGACAGTGCGGCATTCAGCGCCTTGATCGTGGCCGCGACTTCCATCTCCTTGACCGGTATCTGCTCGTTCGTTGTCATCATTCGTTCCTTTACACAACGGGAAATGCCTTGGCCCTTACCGGGCCTGGCTCGTTTGCCCGGGCGCCGCTCATGCGCGCCCTGTCAGGCATGTCCGATATACCGCGCTGATATACATTGGCATAATATAAGAATTATCATATTCTAATAGGCATGAACTATGAGTAGTTCATGCCTGCCGTGCGATGGGCCAATCGCGTGAAGGTGACTCAACCATTGGCCTGTATCGAAAGAAGTATGATCGTCATGACGTTGTCCGGCCTGTCGCTTCGCGATCTGGAATATGCCATTGCGGTTGCGGATCTGGGCAGCTTTGGCAAGGCCGCCGAACAGTGCCGGGTTGCGCAGCCTTCGCTTTCCGTACAGGTGAGCAAGCTCGAGACCCGGCTGAAGACGGTGATTTTCGAACGCACGACGCGGCGGGTCATCGTCACGCCGCAGGGCCACGAACTCCTTGACCAGATGCGCCGTGTGGTACTGGAGGCGCGCCGGCTGCTGGATCTGTCCGTCCGCTCCTCGGAGGCCTTCGGCGGCACGTTGCGCCTGTCGGCAATCGCCACGCTTGGCCCCTATTATTTCCCGCGCATTCTCCAGAGCTTGCGCGCGCACTATCCGGCGCTTGCCTTCGTGCTGGGTGAAGGGCGCACCGACGACCTCGTCACGGCTCTGCTGCGCGGTGACCTCGATGCCGTGCTCATGTCGACACCGTCCGGAGAGCCGGGCTTGAGCGAAATCCCGCTGTTTCACGAACCGTTCGTGATGGCCTGTCCCGAGGGACATGCGGCAACGCTGGCTGGCGGTGCCGGATGGAAAGATCTGTCTCCCCATGAGCGATTGCTGCTGGAGGAGGGGCATTGCCTGCGGGATCAGGCCATTGCCGCCTGTGCGGAGATCGACACCACCAACCGGCACGCGACCAGTCTGGAGACCCTGAAATATATGGTGGCTGCAGGCGAGGGATGTACCCTGCTGCCCGTCCTTGCGGTGAGTGACGTTCATGGGCTGCACTACCTGCCGCTGCAAGGCAGCGGATATGCGCGCACCATTGTCCTGGCCTGGCGGCGCAGCGATCCCCGGACAGAGGACTTTGAACAGCTCGGGGCCAATCTGCGCCGGTTTCAACATCCGGCGATCCGCACATTTGCCTGAGCAAGGACGCGCGTCATAGGCAAACTGCCGGCGCCTGGCCACTCGGCCCAGGCAATGCAAAGTTTTATACAGGTTTACACTTCTGTGTCATGTTGGCATTGGGATTGCAGCTTATGACCAGGGGGATTGAGAGGATATGGGACAGGGGGAGCTCGTTTCGTGAACGCACGTCTTTCGTGGATAGCTTGTGTTTTCTTCAGCCTAAGCTTGATGGTTTTGGGGTCCGCCGCAGCGCAGGAGGCGGCTCCGGCTCTGTCAGGTGACCTTGCCGAGCTGTGCGCACCCGATCCGCAGCATCCCCCAAGCCTATGGAAGATCAGCAAGAAATTGGATCAGGGGGCATGGCGGTCGCGTCTATCCTGTGATTCCGGCGCTGCCCCTTCGTCCGGGCCGGTGCTGCGTCTCTCTGTGCATCCGGGCGACGCCGTTGAAAAAGAGTCCGACGAAAAATCGACGGAACGCGTGGAAATCCAGATGCGAAAGGAGGTCGTCAAGTTCGATGAGCCGACCTGGTACCGTTTTCGGTTCCGTCTTGAACGTCCCTGGCAGGGCATTGGCAACCGGACAGTCATTCATCAGGTAAAACAGAACATCCAGGCGCGTGACGAGAAGCCGCAAGGGGCGTGTCCCGCCGCCAATCCCCTCTTCAAGGTCGAGGCCCGCCCATCGGCCACGGGGGCGGATTTCCTGGTCAAGGTGCGCGGAACCAGCGACTGCAATCTCGGGGAATCCAGAATAATATGCGGTCCATGGCACCTGGACCTGGACCACTGGAATGATGTGAAGGTCATGATCAAGCCCAGTCTGAAGGAGGGGGCAAGCCAGGTGCAGGTCTGGCTCAACGGGCGCGGCTGCGATCCGTATACAGGGCTTCTCGGCTATCCCGATCATGGTGTCCGCGATGATTCCGGCCGCCCGTTTATCGACGTCCAGCCGCGCTTTGGCATTTATCGTGATGCCCTGCCGGACAATGTGCAATCGATCGATTTCACGGGTATTCGGTTTTGGTCCGCAAATCCGGCAGGCGATCCCTCGTGGTCGGAAAATCCGTTGCCGATGCGATGATGCCGGGTCATCAACACCGCTGTTCACATCTTAAGGCATTTCTAACTATCCGGTTCGGAACTATCACGGGATTCTCTAATTCTTGACGACTCTTCGCTACGCATCTCGCCGACAACGGAGCAGGTGCCTATGCGCGAGGATATTTCAGGATTCAGTGTACCGAAATGGCGGCTGACACGCTGGCTGGCCGATGCTGGATCCAATGTGCCTGGCTATATTCGATCGGAATTGATTGCGAGCCTGTTCGGAACATTACCGATTTTTGCCGGCGGCGTTATCAATACAATTCTGGTATCGGCATTCATCGCATACCGGATACCTCGACCAGAATTCATCTTCTGGCTGGGATGTGAATTGTTGATTTGCGGCATGAGGCTCGTGGTGCTGCTCATCAGCCACAGGAATGCCAAAGCGGGCAAAGCCACGCCTACCGACATTTACATTCTGCTGGCTCTAGCCTGGTCAGGCGCCGTCGGTTACGGCTGTTTCATCAGCATGATGAGCGGGGATTGGGTGGTGGCAACACTCGCCTGCCTATCCGCCGGCGCCATGGTGGGGGGCATCTGCTTTCGCAATTTTGGCGCGCCGCGTCTTGCCTCGGTCATGATCATCTTGAGCCTTGGGCCTGCTTGCCTCGGCGGTGCGATGTCCGGCGAGCCGATCTTATACGTCACGCTTTTGCAAATTCCGCTTTATCTCATCAGCATGGCAATGGCCTCGCACAAGCTCAACGCGATGCTGATTGCGACAAAGCTGGCTGAACGCGAAAATGAGCGCCGGGCAAATGAAGATGCGCTGACGGGCCTGCTGAACCGCACGGGCCTGCTGGCACACATCAATGATCGTTTGTCGGCGCTGCAGCAGGATCAGACAGGCTTTGCCGTGCTTTACCTCGATCTGGATGGCTTCAAACTCGTCAACGATCAATATGGCCACGCAAGCGGCGATGAGGTGCTGTTTGAAGTGTCGAGGCGGATTTTAGCCAATCTCGGGCCCGAAGACGCAGCGGCCCGTATTGGCGGTGATGAGTTTGTTGTTGTGAAAGCGGGCGACGACGATCAGGACCTTACGGCGTTTGCGGCGTCAATCTCTGAAAACATAGGAGAGCGCATCCGCTTGAACGTCGGCAGCAGCGTGGAAGTGGGGTCCAGCATGGGAATTGCCCTTGCTCCGCGGCACGGAAGTGCAGCCGGCGTTTTATTGGATAAGGCCGACAAAGCTTTGTATCAGGCAAAAGCTGCGGGAAAGAACAGGCACGCGATCGCGCTTTAGATCCAGCCGAATACGAAATATCCCCTGTCCATTTGAGACGGGCGAGGACCTTAGCTCGCCCTGTCTTTCCGTGGTCGTCCCTCAGGCCTCGGGTTCGTGGCAAACCATTTCGATGTTGTGCCCGTCCGGATCAATGACGAAGGCCGCATAGTAGTTCGCATGGTAGCGCGGGCGCAGACCCGGCGCGCCATTGTCTTTGCCGCCCGCCGCCAGAGCCGCCCGATGGAAAGCCTCGACTTGCCGGCGATTCCGGGCGGTGAACGCCAGATGAAGGTGCGCCGGCTTCTCCTCGGTCTGGTAGAGGCACAGGGAAGCCTTGCCCTTTGGGCTGAGCTCGGCACCCTGCGCCGGTGTCGTCCCCTCTGCGACGACAGCGATACCGAGCGGTTCGAGTGCCTTGAGGTAGAACGCCTTGCTGGCTGCATACAGCGGGCTCTGAGGTTAAGCGGGAGCGTGGCGCTTTAGACAGAGCAAATGCCCGTGTTGGTCGCTGTGCTGGATTATTTGACAATTTGAACACGGAAATGCGCTGTTGACCGAAGTCAGTCAGCAACGGGCGCTCGGTCGCCTCGAGAGCAAGGTTGATCTAATCCTTGCGGAGAATGAGTGGGTCGCGCACTCACGGAAAGAACAGTATGAGAAGCTTGAGCAGATCACCCGCAAGGCCGACGCGACGGATCGTAAGATAGATAGTATCGACGGAAGATTGAAAGCCGTAGAGTAGCCAGTCGCGGATTTTGAGAAATGGCGCGAACGGGCAATTGGCGCCTTGATGCTGGTTAGCCTCGTGTCAGCATCCTTGGGCGCATTCATCCTGTGGATGCTTAAAAAGATTGCTGCGCTGCCGTCCCAAATTGATAAGACCTGGCAAAGCTTATTTGCCTTGATAAGGTTCGTCGTGCAAATTCTACTGACGCCCTATTATTTATCTCGCAATATCATATAAACCAAAGGTATGGCGCGTTAAAAACGACTTCAAGCCGTCCGCCGATTTCACGATGCGGTAGATCTACGACTATTCCGTTATGGCAATACAGGGGGCCAACTTTATGCGCATTGAAAATGTGGTTCGAACAACGCAATCAATGTCAGCGTTTCGCACCATCGTGTTGCTGTCGATTGCTTTTGCCGCAATATCGCTCTCAGTCGCCACCGTTGGCTTTGTCATCTGGAATCATATGGCGATACCACTATATGATGATGTTTTTGATCAGGGACGCTTTCACGCGGCATCGGCCGAAGGCTGGAAGCCGCTCTTCAAGTATTTGATCTCGCAGCACAACGAACACCGGATATTCACAACTCGTCTTTTGATGATCGCTGACACTTGGTTATTCCAGGGACGGGAATATATACAGATTGCAGTATCGATGGCTCTTCACTGCTTGATTGCAGTGCTAATTTTCAGATTTGTGTTCCTACGCAAGAGAGCCACGATAACCGTTGCCGAAGGATTGTTGTTTTTTGCGACATTCCTCTTGTTGTCGGTCAATCCGAACTATCTTTACACGTTCTTGGTTGCTTTCCAGGTCCAGCATACAATTATAGCACTGCTGTGTGTATTGGCAGCGCTTCTGGTTGGGGGCGCCAGCGATGATGAGCGTGGCCCTTCGTTAACCAACGTTCGCTTTTTCATGTTATTGCTCGGTTATGCCTTTATTGCCACTCTTACACTGGGGAACTCGCCTGTAGTTCTTCTTGGGGTTGCTGCCTGCTCAATCGTGCTGCGATGGAGATTGTCCACCACGGTCGCGCTGTTGCTTATGGGGATTGCTCATGCAGCGTTAGTATTGGCGACAACCAATTCGGTCGGTACGACTTCACGCGACCCCATCGCCATCATTCACTTTCTGGCATTCTATCTTGGTGCCCCCTTGTTACGCTTCGCGGCGTGGCCCGGCTCAATTGACGCATTCTGGACTTCAACAGCTCTGGCTACGGCAATCGGGTGCTTCATTTTGTTGATCGCAATCGTCTATTCGATTGCTCGATTCTTATATCCGCGACTGGGTGGGGCCGCGGGGGCCGCAGGTCTCGCGTTAATGAGTTTTGTTGTCACAACAGGTTTGGCCGCAGCTTACTCCCGAGCGCAATTCGGTATCATCGAGGCTGGAAACAAAAAGTACAGTTCATTTGCAAGTCTTGGTCTGATAGCGGCGTTGATAATTATCACGTCGGTGGTTCGGGAGCGGAGAGCAGTCAGGGATGAAAGGACACTACAACCGGTCTACGTTGTCCTCCTCTTGCTCTTGATACCGATGAGTTACGCTGGCTATATCCGTGAAACCGAAATATGGCAAAAGGCATCAGAGCGGAGCTGGGAGGCTGCAGCAGCCGTGGTGATGAATATCAATTCGCAATCGGTAATGGGGGGCGTCTCATCACCCGCAGCGGATATTGTGAACTACACAAAGTTCGCTGAGCCGAAGGGGTTGGGTCCCTTTAACCTGATTGGCTATAGATGGGGACAGGATTTCTCTTCAGTTATGCAACATATGACACAGACGCAGTGTCGCGGTAGCTTTGAGAGTATCCACGCAATTCCAGCAGACGATAAGCAGGAAATCTTTAAGATTGGCGGATCTCCAGCAATTATAGGCGGCTGGAGCTGGATATCGGCAAGCAAGTCACCCGCGTCCACAGTTGTCGCAGTGGATCGAGACAATCGAATTGTTGGTGTTGCCAAGTCAACGCGTACAAGCCAAGCGGCGGAAGAATGGCTGGGACAGAAGTTCTACAATCGTATGGGTTGGTACGGATTTGTTCGGGCCGAAGATTTGGTCGCAATCAAGCTAGTTGCATTGGATGACTCAAAGGGGCTTTTTTGTGATCTTGGGCCCGTGGGGTCCACACAATAAGCAACTGAAACAATTTACATGGACAGTACCCCTTTGTTCCAAGGGGTACTGTCGGCCCAAATTCTCGAGCTATGATTTAAACCCAGCCCAGCCGTTCACCGTGCCCTTGCTTCCCTCGGCCTTGTGGTGGCACCAATAATTATGACGGCAAGAGAAATTATACGAACCCACCGTAAAAGAATACAAGCCCTCCAGCCAAGGCAAGAAGCGTCCAAATTGCTATCCCACATCCTGTATTCTGGCGACTGGAAGGTCCAATTGCGTATCGAAGACGTCTAACCGGATTTTCCACGAAAATTTGCGTCAAGACCGACAAAATCAAAGTCAACGATATTCCAAGAATTCCTGTAGGGATTGCCCCCATATGCAGCTTCTCGCCAAGAAGGTAATAGAATGGAAAATGCCATAGATAGACTGCATAGGAAATTACACCCAAATAAATAATTGGCCGGAGGCGTAGGAGCTTTGCGAGCGGGCCTACTGACGCGGCATCTCGTGCATAGACAATAATCGGCAATGTCAGCGTCCAGAGTATCAGAGCTGCAAACGGGTGCCATTTCTGCGTAAGTACCATAAAAAGGTAGGCAAGGAACGAGACAACAGCCAGCGGCGCCGGGCACTTCAGATTGGGGAGGGCTGCAAGGCAGGCCCCGAGCAATATCGCCGGGCAACGCCCATCAAAACCATTATAGATATGGTCGACACTTGCATTAATGTAAATGAGCAGTCCAAACCAGATTAAAGATGTCGCGGTAACGCCGAAGATGGCTGTTCGAACATTTGGGAGCCACCGAGAGGCCAAATACACTGTGACCGGCCAAGCGAGGTAAAACTGTTCTTCGACCGACAGGGACCATGTGTGGGCCGTGAAACTTGGTGCGCCGTATGTTGGGAAAGCCCTGGTCCAGTTTGTAACATAAGTCAGTGCGCCAAAAGAATTCAGGAATGCGTCCCAATTTGTTAACAGCGAGGGCGGAAGTAAGAACAATGATGTGCAAACCAGCAGAAGGGGAGGAAATAGTCTAGTGAAGCGGTTCCAGTAGAATTCCGATAGAGGTTTGTTTTCTGCAATTTGCCCAAGAATAATGCGAGTGATTAGGTACCCGCTGAGAACGAAAAATACGTCTACTCCAAAGCCCCCGCCCAAGGAAAAACCCGGCACTCCGAAGTGACCGAGTACCACAGAGGTTACTGCTACCGCCCGAATCCCATCCAAAGCGGGCATATAGGGTAACGAGGGGCGCCCCTCTCTGAAATCGGACAATCGCTCTAGTTCCGGTAGGGATTGACCAGTCTCAACGTCCGTTCTCAAGTGCAGAGAATCCATATTTCAAACCCTGGGCAACCTGTTCAGTAGATCAGCGTGCCGGGTCATGAATTATTGATTTTGTTGAAATACATGTCTCCCCACGTTACTGCAGTATATCTTATGGCGCAAGTGTCTGCAATCAGCATTTCAAGTAGTACACTGAAGTTTTTTACAGAAAATAGGTTGAAACAATTAGTTGAAGCAGTTTAAATTTTAGCGGCTCGACGGGGGGATTGTTCCCTTGCTTCCCTCAGTCTTATGTTCTCCGCAATACCATTCCACCCCATAGCGTTTGTTAAAGCCTCCCCAGCATTCCGTTCGGCAAATGTTCTCATGTGGTGCGAAAGTCAAGAAGGGGCAAAATGCCAGACTACGAATCATTCCATTCTGGCCGTGGAAGTTGGTGACGAATGAAACTGCACGCTGCAGAACGTTTTGAGAACATGTGCGGCGCTTTGTGCGTGATTTTAGTATCCTGTCAATAACGCACAGGCCAAACTTTCACATTTCGTTCTTTTTTGGGTTTTGGCCCCTTGCGCTGAAACGCCCAGTATTCTAGGGGTTCGGCACCGGCGGAGCGTAGCGCAGCCCGGTAGCGCACTTGACTGGGGGTCAAGGGGTCGTCGGTTCGAATCCGGCCGCTCCGACCATTTATCCCGCCAGATCAATCATTGGTTGGATAGATCGGTTATCAAAAAGCCAGACCTCGCGTCTGGCTTTTTTGCTTGGTAAAGTGCGTCAAAGCTTGTCCGGCGTGGCACCCGTCCGCGATTCCAGCCGGTAGCGATTGCCGGGATAGACCAGATGGACCAGCGAGACCACGGTATCGCCCGACCAGGTGCGGCGGCGGATGGCAAGGCATGGCTCGTTGCGTGCAATGCCGAGCAGCTTGCGGTCGCGTGCCGATGGCATGGCAGCCTCGACGATATGTTCCGATCCGCTGAGGGGGGCAATCGCGCTGAGATAGGCGTTGGGCGTGCGCGCCGTAAAATCCTGCGCCAGATAATCGGGAGCCGCGCGCGGATTGACGAAACGATCCTCGATCTGCACGGCAACGCCGTTTTCCCGGTGCACGATCACCGAGTGAAAGACGGGTGCGCCGGATGGCAGTTCAAGCGCATCGGCGACCGCGCAGGCGGCTTTCTCCAGGTTGAGGCGAACCACCGATGCACTATGGACATGGCCGCGCTCGATGATTTCATCGGCGATGTTGCGCACCTCGAACAGCGTTGAATGACCCTTGCGCGCCGCGACAAACGAGCCGACGCCGCGGATGCGTACCAGCTCACCCTCATTGGCAAGCTCGCGCAGGGCGCGGTTGGCGGTCATCTTGCTGACGCCCAATCCGGCCACCAGCTCGTTCTCCGAGGGGACGCGATGCTCGGGCGGCCATTCGCCGCTGTGAATGCGGCCGAGGATCATCCGTTTCACATGGGCATAAAGCGGCGCACCATAACGTGTGGCGGGTTGCTTCTTGAGCATGGCATCGGTCATCGCAGGCCCTTCATTGCTCATTCCTTGTGCAGGATCAGAATTTGCCTCGCTGTGCGACTTTCCCTCTTGCGCGGCACAGGGGATGTCATAAGGTACCATATACAACTTGCCAAAAGACAAAAGCTCAAAAGCCACCGCAGTGTGGCACGGGAACACGGGTTCAACACTTGCCAACCTCAAGAGGAGAAGGCTGATGAAACTACACAAGCTCCTGCTGTCGGGTGCGATGGCGCTTTCCGCGCTGTCCATGTCTGCGGCCCATGCGAAGGACTGGAAGACAGTCACGATCACGCTGGAGGGCGCCTATGCACCCTGGAATGTCACCAATCCGGACGGGACGCTGGGCGGCTTCGAGCCGGAACTGGCCGCACATATGTGTGCCGAGATGAAGGTCGAATGCAAACTGGTGGCTTCCGATTGGGATGGCATGATTCCGGCGCTCAACGCCGGCAAGTTCGATGTCATCATGGATGCGCTGTCGATCACCGACGAGCGCAAGCAGGTCATCGATTTCACGATCCCCTATGCCAATACCCATGCGGGTTTCGCCACCCAGAAGGACAGCCCGCTGGCCAATGCGGCCGGAACCGGTTCGGTTCTCAAGCTCACGCCGGGGCAGACCGGCGTTGCCGAAATTGAAGCCATGAAGACGGCCTTCAAGGGCAAGACCATCGGCATCCAGGCGGCGACCGTCTATGCCAAGTTCATCTATGACAATTTCGGCAGCATCGCCACCGTGCGCGAATACAAGACCGGCGCGGAGCGCGATCTCGATCTGGAGTCCGGCCGTATTGATCTTGCCTTCGACGATGCCGTGTATTTCGGCACGACATTCGAAAAGGCCAACGGCGCGCTGGTTTTCACCGGCCCCGAATTCGGCGGTACGATCTTCGGCATCGGCGAGGGGCTGGGCATCCGCAAGGCCGATACGGATCTGAAGGCCATGTTCGACAAGGCCATCACCGCCGCCCTGGCGGATGGTACGGTCAAGACCCTGTCGATGAAGTGGTTCAAGACCGACGTCAGCCCGTGACTATCGCCGCGAGGCGGTAACGCCCTCTGGATGAATGGGGCATTGTCAGAAAGGCGCGGCATTTGCAGCATCTGACAATGCCCGCCTATACTCTGAACAACCGGATCAACCGGGCGGAGCGGGAACACGGCGCATGTGGATAATCGAGGTGCTCGGATTTGGACAGCAGGGCTGGGGCGGGCTGCTTATCGCCGGTGCGCTGATGACCCTGTGCGTAACCATCGTCGCCCTGCTGCTCGGCGCTGTTCTCGGCACCATGGTTGCCTGGGCGAAACTATCGGGAAACAGGGTTCTGAGCGCGCTCGGAAACACCTATACGACGGTGTTTCGCGGTGTTCCTGAACTTCTGATCATCTATCTCATCTATTTCGGCGGATCGGGCGCCGTCACCGCCATCGGGCGCTATCTCGGCTATGAAGGCTTTCTTGGCCTGCCGTCCTTTGCCGCGGGCGCGCTGGCGGTCGGCATCATCTCCGGCGCATATCAGGCGGAGGTTTATCGCGGCGCTTTTCTGGCCATTCCCAAGGGAGAACTGGAGGCTGCAGAGGCCATCGGCATGCATCGCGGCCTGCGCTTTCGCCGCATCATCGCGCCGCAGGTGCTGCGTTTTGCCATTCCCGGTATCGGCAATGTCTGGCAGCTGAGCCTGAAGGACTCGGCGCTGGTTTCGGTGACAGGGCTGGCGGATCTGATGCGCACGAGCCAGGTCGCCGCCGGATCGACCCGGCAATATTTCCTGTTCTTCATTGCCGGCGGCTGTCTCTATCTCGTTCTGACCAGCCTGTCGGACCGGCTGTTCAACCGGGCGGAGCGGCGCGCCAACCGCTCCATGCCGTCGTCCCTCGGTCAGGCCTGAGGAGCGGACATGGATTTTGTCTTCATTTTCCAGACCATGAAAACCCTGCTGGCAGCGGTGCCGATGACGCTGGCGCTGTTTTTCCTCTCGATCATCTTCGGCGGTTTGCTGGCCTTGCTGATCGTGTGGATGCGTGTCGCCAAAAACCCGATCCTCCGCAATTTTGCCAAGGGTTACATTTTCGTGTTCCGCGGCTCGCCGCTGCTGATCCAGATGTTTCTGGTGTTTTACGGCCTCGGTCAGTTCGGCTTCATCCGCTACAGCTTTCTCTGGCCGTTCCTGCGCGAACCCTTTGTCTGCGCCGTGCTTTCGCTGGCGCTGTGCACGGCCGGTTACACCGCCGAGATATTTCGGGGCGGTCTGCGGGCCGTTTCCGTCAAGGAGATCGAGGCCGCGCGCTCCATCGGCATGTCGGGTTTTCTGCTCGTCCGGCGGATCATCGGACCGATCGCCTTCCGCCATGCGCTTCCCGCCTATTCCACTGAAATCGTCATGATGGTCAAATCGACCGCGCTTGCCAGCCTCGTGACGGTATGGGAGGTCACGGGCGTGGCACAGCGTCTCATTTCGCAGACCTACCGCACCATGGAAGTGTTTTTGTGTGCGGCGGCGATCTATCTCATCCTCAATTTCCTGATCCTGCAGGCCATGGCGCTGCTGGAACACCGGCTTTCCCACCATCGGCGCGCTGTTCCGCGTTTGCCGTAAGGAACCTTGTATTATGGTGCATGAACATTCCGCCGATCCCGCCGCAGCAACCGTCAACCGGCTTTCCGTGCGCAATATCCGCAAGAAATTCGGTTCACTGGAAGTCCTGCGCGGGATTTCGCTCGAAGCCCATGACGGCGACGTCATTTCCATTCTCGGGTCGAGCGGTTCGGGCAAATCGACGTTCCTGCGCTGCATCAATCTTCTCGAAATTGCCGATGAAGGCGAGATCTGGGTGGATGGCGAACATATCAACATGGTCAGGAAGCACGGCAGGAATGTCCCTGCGAGTTCGAAGCAGGTGGACCATATCCGCGCGGAGCTCGGGATGGTGTTCCAGTCGTTCAATCTGTGGTCGCATATGACCATCCTGCAAAACCTGATCGAAGGCCCCGTTCACGTGCTCAAACGCCCCCGGGCGGAATGTATCGCAGAGGCGGAAGCGCTTCTGGAAAAGGTGGGGATCGCGGAAAAGCGCCATGCCTATCCGGCCCATCTGTCCGGCGGTCAGCAGCAGCGGGCAGCCATTGCCCGCTCCCTGGCGATGAAACCGAAGGTCATGCTGTTTGACGAGCCCACCTCGGCGCTCGATCCCGAACTGGTCGGTGAAGTGCTGCGGGTGATGCGCTCGCTGGCGGAGGAGGGGATGACGATGCTCGTCGTGACCCATGAAATGAATTTTGCGCGGGATGTTTCCAACCGCGTCGTGTTCATGCGCGAAGGGCTGATCGATTGCGACGGTTCGCCGGCGGAGATGTTCAGCGGCGCAACGTCGCCCGCATTTCGCCAGTTTATCGGTAATTTCCGGGGGTAGGGCGGATTCTGCCCTTGGCGGTTTTCCGCCGGACGAGTACGGCATTCACGGCAAATCGGGCTATCGCTTCGGCATCCCGGTTGCCGATAATGAATGCGGCACGGACAAAACGCTCCAGAATTTTCCGTTCCGGATCGTTGTCGTCCTCGATCTTCAACGTCCTTGCCGCCCCGTCCAGCGCCTGCTGCATGAGTTCGCCGTCGGCCGTTGAATAATTCGGATTATCGGTATCTAAAAACGTCAATGACCATTTCCACCCATTATTTTTATGTGTTGGATGCAACCGGTAGTTTATAAATTCTACTTGTATTAGAAGCTTGATTTAATCGCCTGATGCTGCGTAGAAATTGCGTCTTTCTCAAGGTAACGCACGGAGGTGACATTGGAAATCTATTATAAGTGATTATCCGGCTGTTGTTCCGAAGTGCCTATTTACGCTAAATATATCACTGGAATTCATAGGAAAAAAGCGCTCGGGTAAAGCCTGTCGCGACGGCTTCACACCCTTGCTTCAGAAGCGGCGGGCGCCGGGGAATATCGGGCTTCCAGCGCGACGCAGCCCCAGATGATACCCACAAGAATGTAGAAATGGCGCCAGTGATCGGTATCGATGACATTGCCGATGGCCACATGCGAGAGATAGGTGAGATAGGCACATAGCAGGAAGGGCTGCCAGGGCCTGTCGCGAAACAGGATGCGCAGGCCAAGACCCAGCGTCAGCATGGTCAGGGTCAGGTAGCTGACGAAGCCGATCCAGCCATAATCAAGCGCCGCCTTCAGCCAGATATTGTGGGTATCCTCGCCATAGATGGGCCCGAACTCCAGCGGTCCGATCCCGAGGGGATGATCGACCGACATCAGCAGGCCATACCAGTGGCGGGCGAAGCGTCCGAACTGGGCATTGTCGTAATCCTGCACCAGTTGGGCGCGCGCAAAGAACAGTTCCGACACACTGGGAATCTGCAGCGCGATGACGATGGCGACGAGAAGAATCGCGACCGCCAGGCCGGCAAGCAGGATGATTCTGATGCGGAAGAGGCGGCTCGGGCTGCGGATGAACAGCGCCAGGGCAAGGCCCGCAATCACCAGCACGGCCATGCCCCATGCGGCACGGGAAAACGACAGGAAAACGCCGAGGGTGAGGATGAGCGTGGGCACGAGGCGCAGCGGCAGGGTCCGCAGATCGCCCACCAGTATGCCATGCACCAGCCAGGCAATCGGCAGGATCAGGAAGGGGCCGAAGACGTTGGGATCCTTGAAGGCGCCCATGGCGCGGCCATAGCGCGTAAAAACCTCCGCCCCCGGGAAGGCGTCGAAATAGCCGAGAATCCCCAGCATCGTCGTGCAGACCGCCGCGATCACATAGCCGTTGAAGATCGCCCGCAGAATGCGGTGGTTGCCTTCTATGATCGCAGCGAAGAATACGGACGTGAGCGCCAGAAACAGCGACACGGCCATATACATCGGTGCGGTCTTCAGATCGGCCATCTGCGCCACCGACAGCCAGCCGCCGAGATTGAACAGCACAAGCGTTGCGAGAAGAACCACCACGCTACGCGAGAAGCGCAGGCCGAAGAGTGCCCAGCCCACGATCAGGGTAGCCATGTACAACTCGTAGGGCGCGGGTTCGTTGATGACGAACCCGCTGAGGAACACGCCGAACCCGACGGCTGTCATCGAAAACATCCGGATCAGCGCACGGTTGCCGGCGGCCCTGCCGACATGGGCTGAATCAGTGGGATCGGCGGCGGCGCTCAATAGGCGTTGTCCGTGTTGAGCAGGCGGACCGGTGTCAGGAACAGGATTTTCAGATCGAACCACAATGACCAGTTTTCAATGTAGTAGAGATCGAACTCCGTCCGCATCTTGATCTTGTCTTCCGTATCGATTTCACCGCGCCAGCCATTGATCTGAGCCCACCCCGTCACACCCGGCTTGACCCGGTGGCGGGCGAAATAGCCGTCCACGACCTCATTGTAGAGCAGATTGTGGGTATGGGCCGATATGGCGTGCGGCCGGGGCCCGACCAGCGAAAGCGTTCCCATCAGGGAATTGAAAAACTGCGGCAATTCGTCGACGGATGTCTTGCGGATGATGCGTCCGACCTTCGTGACGCGCGGATCGTTCTTCACCACCGCATTGCGCGCCGTCGGATCGCACATTTCCGTATACATGGAACGGAACTTCCAGACCTCGATGATTTCATTGTTGAAGCCGTGCCGCCGCTGCTTGAAAATGACCGAGCCCTTGCTCTCCAGCCGGATGGCGAGGGCGGTCGCCAGCATGATCGGGCTGAAGACAATGATGCCGAACAGGCTGAAGACGATATCGAATGCCCGTTTCGCCACGGAATCCCAGTCATTGATGGGCTTGTCGAACAGATCGATCATGGCGATCGAGCCGATATAGGAATAGGCGCGCGGGCGGAACTGCAGGTGATTGTTGTGGGCCGACAACCGGATATCCACCGGTAGGACCCAGAGCTTCTTGAGAAGCGCCAGAACGCGCTCTTCCGCCGTGATCGGCAGCGAGACAATGAGCATGTCGATATGCGCGATGCGCGCAAACTCGATCAGCTCGGAAATATTGCCCAGCTTGGGATAACCCGCGACGACGGGCGGGGAACGCTTGGCATCCCGGTCATCGAAGACGCCGCAGATGCGGATATCGTTGTAGGGCTGCTGCTCGATCGAGCGGATCAGGTCCTCGGCCGGCTTGCCGCCACCGACAATCACGGCGCGGCGTTCCATCTTGCCGTTGCGGGCCCAGCGGCGGATAAGCCGCGACATGATCACGCGAAAGGCAATGAACAGGATCAGCCCGGAGACATACCAGGTGCCCAGCCAGACCCGCGAATAGGCCTCGGAAATCTTGAGGAAAAAGGCGGCCAGCGCCATCAGCGCAAAGGTGCCGGACCACGCCATCAGCAGGCGACCGAATCGGGTGAACGGATTGCGCATCACCGCAAGCTGGTAACTGTCCGTGAGTTCCAGGACGAGCACGCCGACAATGGCGGTCACAAGAACGGCGGAGAAATAACTGAAGATTGCCCCCCGCTGCGGGCCGACATACATCAGAAAGACCGTCATGCCGGTCAACAGGATAATCAGGAATTCCACGATGCGCATGATGCCGCTGATCATGACGGGCGAATTGCTGTTGCGCGCATATTGCGAGGCAATCTGGTAAGCGACAGGGCTGAGTTTGACCTTTTCCGCCGGTTTGGACGACCCGGCATCGGCCGCAAGATCGCGCACGGCATCCCGCGAGAACCTGTTTTCCCCTTTTCTGTCTTTCATACTGCACCTTGAAGAGTTCGATTGATCCGTCATATCACGGATGAGCTAAGGAATGCTTGCCTGAAAAATGCATGCGGACGGGGTTCGGCCTATTCATTCAGCGCGGCGAAATATTCCGTCTCGAGCTGCGCCGCCATGCTGTCGGCGCTGAAGCGTTGTCTGATCTGATCGGGACCGGGAAGGGCAGCCAGATAGGCGGCGGGATCGCCGAGAACGGCGGACATCTTGCGGGCAAGCTCCTGCGCATCCGGTTGCACCAGGGCGACGGAATTCTCACCCACTATCTCCGGAATGCCGCCGACACGGCTGACGATGACGGGCCGGCCGGCGGCCAGCGCTTCCAGGACAATGTAGGGCAGGGCTTCGGCGCGGGAGGGAATGACCACAATCCGGGCAAGACGAAACGCTGCGCGCGCCTGCATGGGCGGCAGAAACCTGATCTGCGCGTGCATGCCCGTCGCTTCAGCCTGCCGGACAAGCGGATCGCGCTCGCCGCCATCGCCGACAATGACGGCAGTCGGTGCCTGTCCGCCCATGGTGCTCACGCCTGCCAGGGCGTCGATAAAAATATCAGGCCCTTTCAGGCTGCGCAGTTCGCCGATGAACAGGAAATCCGCGGCATCCTTGTCCGGCCGGACGGGTTCAAAATCAGCATCCGCCAGACCGTTATAGATCAGCGCGGATTTGCAGCGCGGCGCGCCGACCTTGGTGATGTATGTGTCACGCTCGAAAGCGGAGACAAAGATGATCCGGTCGGTCATCCCTTCCATGAAGCGCTCGATGCGAAAAATCACGCGGCCGGCCGTGGTGGCCGGGCTGTAGTGCAGGCTGCCGCCATGCGGGGAGTAAAACCGTGCGACGCGCTTTCCGGAAAGCCGCAGCAGCGAGCCGAACAGTCTGGCATAGGTGCCGCCCTTGGCGCCGTGTCCATGCAGGATATCCGGCTGCATTGCCTTGAGCATCTTGCGGGTGCGCACCGCCGCCATCACATCGCCGGGGCCGATCTGCCGCTGCATGGCGATGCGTTTCATCCCCAATGCCAGCTTGTCCCGCATCTGTGCCAGAAGGGCCTCTTCGAAATCCCCGCCGGTCGATGCGTCGCAGACAACGCCGACTTGATGCCCTGCCTTTATCTGTGCATCAATGAGATCGCGCACGTGCCGGAATATTCCCCCGACAGGTGCGCGAAAGCAGTGAACAATACGAAGGGATCGGCTGTCGCTCATCTCCCGCGATCAGAAGAAGCGCTCGCGCACATAGACGGTATCGCCGGGCAGGACGGGATCGGAAATCGTCACGCGGCCGGTGAGGATTTCACCGTTGAGCTGGCGGGTGATGTCGACATCCCCCTGATTGGCCCGGGCGCTGAAACCGCCGGCAGCGGCAATCGCCTTCTGGGCGGTCATTCCCGGCACGTAGGAATATTGACCGGCGGCGCCGACTTCGCCCATGACGAAGATCGGCCGGTAGCGGTCTACTTCCACGGCGACATCAGGATCACGCAAATAGCCCTTGCGCAGCTTGGCGGCCACGGCGGCTTCGATCTGCTGGATTGTCTTGCCGCGGGCAGGCACGCTGCCGATGAGCGGCACCGAGATATAACCGGCCTGATCAACGCTGTAGGTATTGGTCAAGCCTTCCTGTTCGAACACGGTCAGGCGCACCCGGTCACCCGCATCGAGCAGGTAGGGTTTGTTGATGGCGTCGTGAAATGCCGCAGGGGCAGGGCGATAACTGGCGCAGCCGCCGAGTGTCATCGACACAACGCTGATCGCGACCAGAAAGATTTGCTTGCTGAACACCGTAAATACCCTTGCAACAATGGCGACGAATTCGCTCGACTCTGAGCGGGATTATCAGTTCATTAGGGTTAATGGCTGGTAAACTGCGCGTGCACTTTTGTTGCGCTGTCTGCTTTATAGTCCGGATATTTTAACCCGCTGGTTACCATGGGTCTTTACCATTGCGGCATTCAAAGTGGAGTGGGGAATGCCTCGGGCTGGCTCTGTCGATAGTGACGTGGATATTGACGTTGGTGCGCTGTTTGCCAGTTTATGGCGCAACAGGGTGCGCGTTTTGCTGGGCGCCATTCTGCTGACGCTGGCGGCGTTCCTGGTTCTTTCGCTTATTTCGCCCAAATACCGCGCGGAAACACGCATTCTCATCGAGACGCGCGAATCCGTGTTTACCCGCCCCAGCGGCGAGCAGGGTGACGACCGGCCGATTCTCGATCAGGAGGGAATCAAGAGCCAGGTGGAACTCATCGGTTCGTCCGACCTGTTGAAGCGGGTGATCGCAAAGCTTGACCTGGGCAACAATGCTGAACTCGCTGCTGGTGCCGATCCTTCAGCGCTGACGCGTATCCTGGCCAAGCTTGGCCTGGCGGCCGATCCCGATGCCACGGCACGCGATGATTATATCCTGCAGGCCGTGCGCGATCGCCTCGTGGTCTACAGCGTGCAGAATTCGCGCGTCATCGTCATCCAGTTTTCCTCGAAGGACCCGACGCTGTCCGCCGCGGTGCCAAATGCCATCGCGGATGAATATGTGGCAACGCAACAGGCGTCGAAATCCCAGTCGAATGCCGATGCCACCGGCTGGCTCGAACCTGAAATTGCCGATCTGAGCAAGCGGGTAAAGGATGCCGAAGCCAAGGTTGCCGCCTATCGCAGCTCGTCTGACCTGCTGATCGGCCAGAACAATGCGGTTTTGGCCACGCAGCAACTGTCCGAACTGTCATCGGAACTGTCGCGCGTGCGCGCCAGCAAGGCGGCCAGTGAAGCCAAAGCGACGGGTATTCGCACAGCGCTCGCCAAGGGTGCCCCGGTGGAAACCCTGCCTGATGTGATGGCGTCGCCGCTGATCCAGCGGCTGCGCGAACGCCAGGTTCAGCTCAACAACGACATTGCCGATCTGTCCGCGTCCCTGCTGAGCGGCCACCCGCGCATCAAGGCCCTGCGGTCGCAGCTGGCCGATCTCGATCAGCAGATCAGGCTGGAGGCCCGCAAGGTGCTTGCCAGCCTTGAAAACGAGGCGGAAACGTCCCGTCTGCGTGAATCCGAACTGACGCGCACCCTCAATGGTTTGAAGGCGCAATCATCCAAGGCCGGCGAAGAAGAAGTGGAATTGCGCGCACTGGAGCGCGAGGCGACGGCGCAACGCCAGCTGCTCGAATCATACCTGACGCGCTACCGCGAGGCTTCCTCACGCACGGATCGCGGCTATCTGCCTGCCGATGTCCGGATTTTCTCCCGTGCGGACAAGCCGGTCGAGCCCTATTTCCCCAAGGTTCTCCCGATGACCGCTGCGGCCTTTGTCGCCTCGCTGCTGGTCCTGAGCATCGGCACGCTGCTCAGCGCCTTGTTCAGCGGCCGGGCCCTGCGTCCTGCGCACACGGCCGTTGCAGATGTTGGTGTGGTGGAACCCAAGGTGGTGGTCGCTCCCCCGAAAATCGTGGCAGCGGCTGTGCCTCCGGTTGAAAGCAGCAAGCCCCTGCATGCGGAGCCGTCGCCGGTTGCCGCACCGGTATTCACGGCGCCATCCGTTGCAGCCCCGGTTCTGGCTGCCGCGCCATCCGTAGAAAGTCCCGATCACCATGCGGATCATTCGGGTGTTGCCGGCGTTGCCGACCGCCTGATGGCAAGCGGTGCCGCCCGCGCGGTTATCGTGTCGCCGGAAGGGGACGAGGCCTCCGCGCTGACCATATTGCTGGTGCGGGAGCTTGCCGATCGCGGCGTGCGGGTCGTTCTGATCGATATGACCGGATCGGGTGAAATCGGCCGTTCCATGCTGGATGGCCAGAATCTCGCGGGGATGACCGACCTTTTGGCCAATGAGCGGTCATTCAGCGAAGTCATCCACGCCGATCATTATTCGCAGGCGGAACTCATTCCCCTCGGCATCCATGACCCCGTCAAGGCCATGCAGTCCATCGGGCGCCTGCCGATGATTCTCAATGCCTTGCAGTCCGCCTATGATCTGGTGGTCATCGACAGCGGACCGGCCACGGCGGCCGAGCTGAAGCACATTGTCGACGATGGTTCCGAACTCGTGCTGAGCCTGGTCGATCCTGAAGACCGTGGCGTCAAGGCCATATCCATGGCGCTGTTTGACGGCGAGTTCATCAAGCCCGAGCTTCTCACCCCGTTCAAGGATGGCTCGCTTGAGCTGGACGACGGGTTGATCGTCCGCGCCGCTGCCACGAGCCATCGCCACTGAGACTGTTCAGGCGCGGCCAAAGAGCCGGGACCGCAGTTTTTTCACCGTGGTCCACAGGTGGTCATTTCTCTTGACGGCACGCACGAGATTGCCGCAGGCGGCGCGGTAGGCGGCACAGGCGCGGCCCTTGGCCGTCAGGCTGTGCTGCGTGTCATGGAGGAGCGTTTCGACATCGCACCAGTTCCGCTTGTACGGCTCGTCGCCAACCCCGAAACTATAGGAGGCAAGATCGGTGTTGCAACTGTCCTGAATGTCTTCGAAAAACAGGAACTCACCCGGACTGGCATTGCTCATGTCATCGTCGGCAATGCCGATGAAGTCGATGAAGGTCTGCGTTCTCGCCCGGGATTTGCCGAGGACCGCCCGATAACGCCCGGCGACCTCGACGGCTTTGAGCTGGAACAGGGGCTGTTCCTTCGCCGCGTGCCGGGCAAACAACTGCTGGAAGAAACGCTGAATTTCCTCGGGTTCAAAGGTATTCCTGATCCCGGATTTGGCGAACTTTTCCGCCTTGTTTGCAAGGTAGTTCTCAAGCATGGCATCGGCCTCGCTTGGCACCGTTGCCGTGACAATGCGGTACCCGCCGACCTCGGCAAACTTGCCGATGCTGTTGCGGTGTTTTTTCTTCTTGCGCTTGGCGTTGTGGCGCTCGAGAACCGTCTGAAAATTGCGATCCAGCGTGATCGCCAGACTGATATTGGCATTTACCCGGTTCGGCAGTTGCAGCAGCGGGTTGGCGCAACCGTCGAGCAGCGGAAGCTGCCGTTCCAGCGTGACGAGGTCGATGTCCGGCCGCGACTGGTGCAGGGCCTCGAAGAGCCGGTTCAGGTCGCCGGGGCTGACGGCATGCGCGGGGGACACAACGGGGAAATTGCAGTTGGCATGCGGCCCGCCGGGGTAGGCGGCGACCCTGAAGGGGCCGGACCGGCTGATCGCCAGCGGCAGAACGAAGACCGGTATTTCTCCGGCGCAGAGGCAAGCGATCAGGCAATCCGCATTGACATTCGCCTGCCACAGGGAAACCCAATCTTCGGACTGTGCCGGGCCGCAGACATGGTTCTGCGGCAGGGATCGCCAGATTGTTGCGATTTCACCGGGTGCCGCAATGATTCTTGGATCGAGATGGGGTAAAGGCATGGCGGGTTCCAGTGAAAGCGGTGTTGCGTCAAATACCATGCCGTTGATCAACGATATATAAACACTTAATCTGCATGAAATGACGGTCACGATCCCGTTTCAACATGCCTATTAGCGCGAATTGGTGAAGGAATGGTCCACGCGGCCGACTTGATACGAAAGGCCGTGATGCGACTGGCGTGGCACACCGGTTTTGCGTCGACGGCGCGCGAGCATTTTGGCGGGCTGGGCTCGATCATCATGCTGCATCGCGTCCGTCCGGACTGCGTCAGCCCGCTTGGCGTGACGCGCTCCCTGTCTATCACGCCAGCATTCCTTGAACAGATCATCGTTTCGCTCAAATCCGAGGGAACCGAGTTCATTTCCATGGACGAGGTGGTCGAACGGGTGAAGAGTGGCAAACGTTCCGACCGGCGTTTCGTCGCGGTGACGCTTGACGATGGCTATGACGATAATTTCCACCACGCCTATCCCGTCTTCCAGAAACATTCGGTGCCGTTCGTCGTGTATGTCGCACCGGGTTTCATCGAAGGGGCGGCGGTGCTGTGGTGGGAAGTGGTCGAAAGCCTTGTCGCCAAGGCGGATTTCATCCGAATCCCCGACGGGCCGGAATGGCGATGCGGGACGCTTTCCCAGAAAAGATCGGCTTTTCATGCCATTATGCGGTATTTCTCATATACGCTGACCGAACTGGAACAGATGCCTGTCCTGCGCGAGATGTGCGCGGCGGAGGATATGGTGTGCAGCGTCGCGCCGGACCGCGATGTCATGAGCTGGAACGAAATCCGCCAGATGGACCGCGATCCGCTGTGCACCATCGGCGGCCACACGGTGCACCACTACAATCTGAAAAAGCTGACGGCGGGCATGGTCGCGCAGGAAATGCATCTGTCGGCAGGCATGATCGAGGACCAGCTCGGGCGGCGGCCGCAGCATTTTGCCTATCCCTACGGCTCAGCCAAGGCGGCCGGTAAGCGGGAGGCGGAAATTGCCGCGGCAGAGGGTTTCCTGTCTGGTGTTACGACCCGGCATGGAACCATCCATACCGAGCACAGCAACAATCTGCATGCCTTGCCGCGCATCTCCATCAATGGCCGCTTCCAGAAGCTGGTTTACGCCCAGACGATGATGAGCGGGGTGACGACGCCGATTGCCAATGCGGGGCGGCGCGTCATTCAGGCCTGAGTTAGGCTTTCTTCTTTGGTGCTTTTTCCATCCAGCTGATGATGAACATGGCGGGAATGACCCAAAGCAGGCCGGTGCCAAGAAAATAGATCAGGTGGATCCACGGGCTGGCATTGGCAAGCAGCGCCACGGCGAAGATCGTGGCGACGATGGCGTAGACGCAAACCAGGGTAACCAGCAGGATGGTTCCGATGAGTTTCTTGAGCCTTACGGGCATGAATCCATTCCAGTTCTGGTCTTTTTCATCTGCAACACGTGCGCAAGGGTCTCATCTAACCGGTTAAGCCGCAGCCGAAAAGCAAAAAAGCCCCCCTTGCGGTAAAAACGCGACGGCTTGTCGCGTAAACCCGGCTTGTCATCCCGGCGCATATGCTGCACCTATCCGGCCAGTTACAGGAGTGTTTTGAATGGCCGCCCACACCCTATCCGAAGGCGCTGTGTCCTCCGCCGGAGATCGCGAAGCGCGCAACCGCAGACTGATCCGCGTGTGGCTCTATCTCGTGCTGCTTGTGCTCGCCACGATCGTTCTGGTCGGCGGTGCGACGCGCATGACCGGTTCGGGCCTTTCAATCACCGAATGGAAGCCGATCCACGGCATCATTCCTCCCTTGAACCACGCGCAATGGCTGGAAGAGTTCGAGAAATACAAGCTCATTCCGCAGTACGAACAGCTCAACAAGGGCATGAGCCTTGGCGAATTCCAGCGCATTTTCTGGTGGGAGTGGTCGCACCGGTTCCTGGCGCGGGGCGTCGGCTTCCTCGTCGCCATTCCGCTTGCCTTCTTCTGGCTGACCGGCCGGCTTGAACGGCTGCTGAAGCCGCGCATGATCGGCATCCTGGCGCTTGGCGGCCTGCAGGGCGCCGTGGGCTGGTGGATGGTTGCATCGGGTCTCAGCGGCCGCGTCGACGTCAGCCAGTACAGGCTGGCGACCCATTTGACGCTCGCCTGCATCATCTTTGCCGCCGTAATGTACGTGGCACGCGGTCTTGCCGTCTATTCGGAACGGCCGGCCGGCAGCGGCATCCAACGTCTGGCAGGTTGGTTCGTGGTGTTTGTCTTCATCCAGATTTACCTCGGCGCCCTGGTTGCCGGGCTGGATGCCGGTCTTTCCTACAATACCTGGCCGCTGATGGATGGGGCCGTCATTCCCGGCGACATGTTCCCGATCCAGCCCATCTGGCACAATTTCTTCGAGAATCCCAAGACCGTGCAGTTCGTTCACCGCTGCTTCGCCTATTTCGTGCTGCTTGCGGCGCTGTGGCAGGCGGTCTCGACGGTGCGGCGCCTGCCGGGTACCACCCATGCGCGGCGTGCGATATTCCTGGTGGTCCTTGTCCTCACGCAGGCAGCCATCGGCATCACCACGCTGCTGATGCAGGTGCCGATGAGCCTGGGCCTTTTGCATCAGGGATTTGCCATCGTCATCCTGGGTTTCGCCGTTGCCCATTGGCGCGCAACCAAGGGCGCATACCCCTTGCCAACGGAAATTTCTGCCCGGCGATAGGGTGAACTGTATTTGCACCGAGACTCGGTGTAGTGATTCGAGAGCTTCGCTGGCTACGGACAGCGGGGCATTCCCGCCGTATCGAAAGCAACCATCATGATTCTCAGCGCAAGACGCTCACTGGCCGCCGTTACAGGTCTGGGTGTCACGCAGATCGTCAGCTACGGCACGCTCTATTACAGTTTCAGCATTCTCGAACCGGCCATGGCGCAGGAGTTCGGCCAGTCCCGCCAATGGCTGTTTGCGGCCTTCTCCGGCACGCTTCTGATCGGCGGCATCATCTCGCCATGGTCCGGCCGCTGGGCCGACCGCTTCGGAGCAGGGCGGGTGATGACATTCGGCTCGCTCGCCGCAGCGCTGTCGCTCATCCTCTGCGTCCTGTCGCCAAGCTGGATCTGGTTCGCTCCGGCACTCGTGACAACGGGGATGGCCACACCGTTCATCCTCTACAACACGGCCTTTGCGGTGCTTGTGCAGATCGATCCGCAGACGGCGCCGCGCCGGATCACCTATCTGACGCTGATAGCCGGGTTTTCCTCGACCTTGTTCTGGCCGCTGGCAACACATCTGCTGACAGTGTTTACGTGGCGGGAGATTTACCTGTTCTATGCGGGATTGCAGGTCTTCATCTGTTTTCCCATCCATTTCTGGTTGTCGCAAATGACGCGGCGCTCGCCAAAGCTGCATGAGGAACGCGCGGATGAATCCGCCAGGGGCGTCGGCGGGCAGTTGCCCATCGAGAACAGGCGTTCGGCGCTGCTGCTGATCATGGCCGGATTTTCGCTGGCAAGCTTTTCGCTGTCTGCCATGCTCGTGCATCTGGTGCCTGTTCTGGCTGCCGTAGGTGTCGGTACGTCGGCCGTCCTGGTCGGTGCCATTTTTGGGCCATCGCAGTTCGCCGCGCGTCTGGTAAACATGGTTTTCGGCACCCGGTTGTCGGCTATGGCCATTGCGGTGCTGTCGACGGCCCTGATCCCGTTATCGTTCCTGATGTTGATCGCGCCACTGCCTGTGCCGCTGGTGGCGGGCGCCGTGGTCTTCGCCATGCTCTTCGGCATGGGATCGGGGCTCAACAGCATCGTTCAGGGGACCCTGCCGCTGGCGCTGTTCGGGCATCAGGGCTATGGCGAAATTCTGGGCAAGATCACCTCGGCGCGGCTGATCGTATCGTCATCCGCGCCGTTCATCTTCGCCTTCATCATGGAAAAGCTCGGGCCGACGCTGGCATTGTCGGTTGCCGCCACGGTGGGCATTCTCGGCGTCCTGACATTCCTGACGGTCGCCCGCCTGGTCCGGCGCTCAGCCCAGTGAGGCCATTACGCGTTGCACTGCCCGTGCGACGCCGAGGCTCCGCTCCGCTTCCTCGAAATTCGCGTCTTCCGTGTGCCACGAAGCCGACAGCGCCGCATGCGACATGGCATAGCCGAGGATGGTGCCGATATCGCGGTTGAAGGCGCGGGAGAAAGTGAGGGCCATCGTTGCAACACGCTGGTCGCTGGTGCGCAAATCCTGCCGTTCCAACGGGTTGTAGAACATGTTGGCGGCATCGTACATGGGATCGCCCAAAAGCCCCTGCGGGTCGATGACAAGCCAGCCCCGATCGCCCAGAAGGATGTTCTCGTGGTGGACATCGCCATGCAGCGGCTGAACGTCGACCGGGTTGCTGAGCAGCGTGTCGGCAATCCCCGCCGCTGCAACAAAAATGCTGGCATCGCCGTTGTTCCGGTCGATTTCCGCCTTCTTGAACAGGCTGGCATATTGTTCGCGCAATGGCCGCAGGTCCGGTGCGAAGGATTTGCCCTTGCCATTATTGCCCTGCAGTTTCAGCAGGACATCGACAGCAATCGCAGTGGCCGCATCGTCGCCATGCGCGTTCAGATGGTCCAGCAGAGTGCGGCTGCCGGCATGTTCGAGCAGCAGCAGATTGCCATTTTCGGCCAGCACGCGGATGGAGCCGTTGCCGTCGTGCCAGTCGAGATAGTGCACGCCGCGCAACTCTTCCCGCATGCCGGTTTCGTTGAGTGCCTTCACCACGGCGGGTGTACCGTCAGCCAGCCGCACCATGATGATGCGGCTGGTATGGGTTTCAACGAACAGTTCCGGAGAAGATATCTGCCATTCGGCCGGGAACGTCTCGTGGATGCTGTCAGCCATGGTTCAGCATGAGGTCGAGATTCTGCACGGCAGCGCCGGAAGCGCCCTTGCCGAGATTGTCGAGCAGCGCCACGAGGTTCACCTGTCCCTGGCCTTCCGTGCCGAGCACGAACAGCTTCATGATGTCGGTATCGCGCAGTTCCTCCGCATCGATTCTTGCAAGCGATGCACTCTCCGCCAGCGGCACCACCTGCACGATGTCCTGGCCTTCATAATGGGCTGTCAGGGCAGCATGGATGGATTCCAGCGAGGCATTGCCGTTGAGGTCGCCGGTGAACACGGGAACCTGCACGATCATCCCCTGGGCAAAGCGGCCGACGCTGGGACTGAAGATCGGACGCCGGTCGAGATGGCCGTGCGTCTGCAGTTCCGGGACGTGCTTGTGCTTGAGCGGCAAGCCGTAGAGGAAATTGTTGGCGCTGATATGGTCCGGATTAGCGGGATTTTCCATCTGCGCGATCATCTGCTTGCCGCCGCCGGTATAGCCGGAAACCGCATTGACGGTGATCGGGTAATCGCCGGGAAGAATGCCCGCATCACGCAGCGGCCGGACCAGCGAAATCGCGCCGGTCGGATAGCAGCCGGGATTAGCCACCAGCCGTGCATCGGCGATCTTCTGCCGCTGCGCCCGGTCGAGCTCGGCAAAGCCATAGGCCCAATCAGGATGAATCCGGTGCGCCGTCGATGTATCGATGATCCGCGTGGAATTATGGCCTTCAAGGATGGCGACGGCTTCCTTCGACGCGTCGTCCGGCAGGCAGAGGATTGCCACGTCGGCGCTCTTCAGGAAGTCGGCGCGCATGTCCTTGTTGCGCCGCTCCGCTTCCGGAATGGAGAGGACTTCGAGATCATGACGGCCGGCAAGCCGTGTCCGGATCTGCAGTCCTGTGGTGCCGTGTTCGCCGTCGATAAAGATTTTCGGTTTCATGTGAGATGCCTTTGGCGCTTGATATTCAGAGAGTTAGCGAGAAAACCGGATTCATTATGTAAGAACCCTGAATCAGAATATCAGCTTCGTCGCTTGGCTTTTTTCTCCGCAAGAATACCAAGATAGTACATCGCTATTGTGGCACCGGCGATGGCCGTCACATCCGCATGGTCATAGGCGGGCGCGACCTCCACCACGTCGGCGCCGACGATGTTAAGTTCCGTCAGATGGCGCAGCACCGAAAGGATTTTCGCCGACGACGGGCCGCCGGCAACGGGCGTGCCGGTTCCGGGAGCAAAAGCCGGGTCGAGGCAATCGATGTCGAAGGTGAGATAGACGGGTTTGCCCGCGGTGCGCTTGATGATCGCCTTGGCAATCTCCGCAGCTGACATTTCCTCGACTTCATAACCGTAGACGATCTGCAGGCCGCAATCATCCGGCGCGTGGGTGCGAATACCGACCTGAATCGAATGCGCGGGGTCGATGACGCCGTCGCGCGCTGCCCGGCCGACAAAGGAGCCATGATCGATGCGCTTGCCGTCATCGTACCATGTGTCCTGATGCGCATCGAACTGCACCAGTGCCACCGGGCCATGCTTGGCCGCATGCGCTTTCAGGATGGGCCATGTGACGAAGTGATCGCCGCCCATGGAGAGCAGGAACGCGCCCGATTTGACGATCTTGGCCGCTTCGCGCTCGATTGTCGCTGGAGTCTTCTGGTGATTGCCGTAGTCGAGCAGGCAATCGCCGTAGTCGATCACCGCGAGGTCTTCGAACAGATCGCGCTGGAAGGGGTACTGCGGGTCATTGTCGAAAATAGCCGATGCCCGCCGGATCGCCTGCGGGCCGAACCGCGCACCCGGCCGGTTGGAAACCGCGGCGTCGAAGGGAATGCCCCAGACCACCACTTCCGCACCGTTCAGATTCTTCGTATAGCGCCGGCGCATGAAGGACAGTGCGCCTGCATGTGTGGGATCGGTCGCAGCGCTGGTCGGGGTCCGTGCGGTGAAGGCGTGATCGATGGTCTTCGATGGCATTGGATTTCTAACTCCGGGATAATGCATCTTCAGCTTGGCGGCGAAGCTACCGCAAACGCATTTATTGGCAACAAAAAAGCGGACCCGAGGGCCCGCTTTTTGTTCTGTCCAATTGAAACGCTGGATTAGCGCTTCGAGAACTGGAAGGAACGACGGGCCTTCGCCTTGCCGTACTTCTTACGTTCAACAACGCGGCTGTCGCGTGTGAGGAAACCACCCTTCTTCAGAACACCGCGCAGGGCAGGTTCGAAGTAGGTGAGGGCCTTGGAAATGCCGTGACGAACGGCACCGGCCTGACCGGACAGACCACCACCGGCAACGGTCGCGATGATGTCGTACTGGCCAGCGCGGTTAGCGGCAACGATTGGCTGCTGCAGGATCATCTGCAGAACCGGACGGGCGAAATACTTGCCGTATTCCTTTTCGTTGACGATGATCTTGCCGGAACCTGGCTTGATCCAGACGCGGGCAACCGCATCCTTGCGCTTGCCTGTTGCATAGGCACGGCCATTGGCGTCGAGCTTCTGGACATGAACCGGTGCAGCTGCCTGCGTCGATGCGGCGGCAGTACCGAGATCTGCGAGCGAATTGAGCTCAGCCATTCTTATGCGCTCCTTTTGTTCTTGGAATTCAGCGCGCCAACGTCGAGGACTTCTGGGGCCTGAGCTTCATGGGGGTGATTGGAACCTGCGTAAACGCGGAGGTTCTTCATCTGGCGACGGCCGAGCGGACCACGGGGAACCATGCGCTCGATAGCCTTTTCGACGACGCGTTCCGGGAAACGGCCTTCGAGCAGCTGACGGGCAGTGCGTTCCTTGATGCCACCTGGGTGGCCGGTGTGCCAGTAGTAAACCTTGTCGGTAAACTTCTTACCGGTGAGCGCAACCTTTTCAGCATTGATGATGATGACATTGTCGCCATCGTCAACGTGAGGGGTGAAGGTTGCTTTGTGCTTGCCGCGCAGGATGTTGGCGACGATGGAAGCGAGACGGCCGACGACGAGACCTTCGGCGTCAATCAGGATCCACTTTTTCGTCACATCTGCTGGCTTCTGAGAGAAGGTAGCCATTTGTGTTCGTCCTTGAGATCATCCTTCACATAGGAAGGCTTTTCTTGTTGCTTGCGTTGCGTCAATGGTAGTCATTCACGCAACAGTTAAATGCGGCAGGAAGAACCTACCGCAGTCGAGGGGTTCAATACCGGCCCAACAGGATCACGTCAAGCAGATGTTTTTGGCAGTTTTGACAAATATTCTTTATAAAACAATAGCTTATGGAAAAGGTATTATATTACCACACGCTTCTTGCCCGGATTTGCAGCGTTTTGCGGGATTTTGGGCTCGCTTGCAGCCCTAGCTGCGCGGCGGAATCGAATAAGTCGCGGTGGCATGGGCCACGAGTTCGTTGTCTTCGCCATTGGTGAGCGCGATATCCATCACCGCGAGCCGTTTGCCCAGCTTGAGCACCTTTGCCGTGGCATCGATGGGCCCGAGTTGCGGCTTGCGCAGGAAGTTGATGTTGAGATTGGTCGTCACCGCCAGGGCGACCGGGCCGATCTGCGCGAGGATCGCCACATAGGCGGCAATATCGGCAAGGGCAAACAGGGTGGGTCCCGATACCGTGCCGCCGGGGCGCAGGTGCCGGTCCGCCGGATCAAGCCGCATCGTGGCATAACCCGGGCCGGCACCGGTGACGGTGTAGGCAACCCCGTCAGCGTTCACCTGTGGAAACTCCCGCTCGAGAAAGGCCGTTAACGCTGTTACATCCATTGCCGTTTCCAAAGGGCACTCCATCTGTTCTCTGGCGATGATCGCTGGTATTCCTAATCATCCGTGTCTTCTTTGCAAGGAAGCCAGTCATGACGCTGCTCCGATCCACGCTGTTTTTCATTGCCGTTCTGGCGGCAACACCCGTGGTGCCATCCTTTGCACAGACCGCGCCGCAGATCGAACCCTTCAGCCTGCCGGTCCGGCCGGTGGCGCTGACCCAGGATATCATCAAGCGCTTTCTCTACAGCTTTGCCCCCGTTGGCGCGCAGATGAAGGAAGAAGCGGCGGGCAATGCCGTCCTTTCACCGGAAGCAACGGCGCGGCTGGACAAAAAGGCGGCGGAATACGGCTTCAAGGATTTCAATGACTGGGGCGAAACCACAAGAACGATCATGGTGACCTATCATTGGGTGACCAATCCGGAACCGCGCGAGGAGGTGGAAAAGGCCATCGCCTCCATTCCGTCCATGCCCAACCTGACCGATAAGCAGAAGGCGGAAATGATCGACGGCCTGAGGAGCGGATTGGCAACGGTCGAGAAAGCACGCCCGTCGGCGGAGAATCTCGCTATTGTCAAAAAGCACGTGAGTTCGATCAAACCACTCTATAAACAATGGACCAGTCTTTGACCGGGTTGCAAGCGCTGGGGAATGAGGAGCGATATGGGAGAAGTTCACATTATCCGCAAGGATGAACCAATCGTCGGATATGAGCTTGCCTCGGGCGTTCTGCGCCTGACATTGCAGAATCCGCCCGCCAATGCCCTCTCGCTCGCCATGATGCGCCTGCTGCTCGATCATTTGCATGCGGCGCGGGATGACAAGGCGGTGCGCGTGATCATCATCGATTCGGCGCAGAAGCTGTTTTCGGCGGGCCATGATCTGAAAGAACTGACCGCGCACCGGCAGGACGCTGATCGGGGCCGGGCCTTTTTCGAGACGACGATGCTGCTCTGCGCTGAACTGATGCAGGCCATCGTCCACCATCCAAGGCCAGTGATTGCCGCCGTCGGCGGTCTTGCAACGGCTGCCGGTTGTCAGCTTGTCGCGTCCTGCGACCTGGCGATCTGCTCGGACAAGGCGACATTCTGCACGCCGGGCGTCAATATCGGCCTGTTCTGCTCGACGCCGATGGTGGCCCTGTCGCGCAATGTCTCGCGCAAGCAGGCCATGGAAATGCTCCTCACCGGCGAGATCATCGATGCCTCGACCGCACGGGAGTTCGGTCTGGTCAACCGGGTCGTGCCGCAGGAGTACCTGAATCCGATTGTCAGGAAATACGCGCAAGCCATTGCGGAGAAATCGACTTTAACCGTCAAAACAGGCAAGGAAGCCTTTTATCGGCAGGCCGAAATGGGACTTTCCGAGGCCTATGCCTATACGGCGCAGGTGATGGTGGAAAACATGCTGGCGCACGATGCGGAGGAAGGCATCAACGCCTTCATCGAAAAGCGCAAGCCGGAATGGACGGGCGAATAAGCGCATGGATCACGATCATTACCCGGACGACTATATCAGCGGCATTCTTTCATCCGTCAAAACCATTGCCATGGTGGGTGCATCAGCCAATGAGGTGCGGCCAAGCTTCTTTGTCATGAAGTACCTGATCGACAAGGGCTACCGGGTCATACCGGTCAATCCGGGACAGGCGGGCAAGGACATTCTCGGCCAGAAGGTTTTTGCGCGCCTCGCCGATATCCCTGAAGCCATCGACATGGTCGACGTGTTCCGCGCCTCCGAGGCCGTGCCGGCGATTGTCGATGAGGTCTTGACGCTGACGCCGCTGCCGAAGGTCATCTGGACGCAGTTGACGGTTCGCCACGACGAAGCGGCACGCAGGGCCGAAGCGGCGGGTATTCAGGTGGTGATGAATCGCTGCCCGAAGATCGAATATGCGCGGCTGTGCGGCGAGATCGGCTGGAGCGGCGTCAATTCGCGCATCCTGTCGGCGAAAAAACCGCAGATGCGGCAGGGCTTCCAGAGTTTTGGCCTCAGATCGCCAAAATAGGTTGGCGGCAAAGCTGCGATCCCATAGCGTGTAGCAAAATCAGGAATGACAGGGAGATGAACCATGGCGCACCGCGCACCCGGAATTGAAACTCTTGCCGTACATGCGGGCGCCCAGCCCGATCCGGCAACCGGCGCGCGCGCCACGCCGATCTACCAGACGACGGCCTTTGTTTTCGACGATGCCGACCACGCCGCATCGCTGTTCGGCCTGAAGGCCTTCGGCAATATCTATACCCGCATCACCAACCCGACCAATGCGGTGCTTGAAGAGCGCGTGGCGGCACTGGAAGGCGGCACCGCGGCGCTGGCGGTTGCATCGGGCCACGCGGCACAGTTCCTGGTGTTTCATACACTCATGCAGCCCGGCGACAATTTCATTGCCTCCAGAAAGCTCTATGGCGGTTCGATCAATCAGTTCGGCCAGTCGTTCAAGTCCTTCGATTGGCATGTGCGCTGGGCGGAACCCGACGATCTCGCCTCGTTCGAAGCGCAGATTGACGACCGGACTCGCGCAATCTTCATCGAGAGCTTTGCCAATCCCGGCGGCATCGTCACCGATATCGAGGCCATCGCTGCCATCGCCCACAAGCACGGCCTGCCGCTGATTGTCGACAACACGCTGGCGTCGCCCTATCTCATCCGTCCCATCGAACATGGTGCCGATATCATCGTGCATTCCATGACCAAATTCCTCGGCGGCCATGGCAATTCCATGGGCGGGGTGATTGTCGATTGCGGCACGTTCGACTGGTCGAAGTCGGGCAACTATCCGCTGCTGTCCGAGCCGCGCAGCGAGTACAACGGCATCGTGCTGCACGAAACCTTCGGCAATTTTGCCTTTGCCATTGCCTGCCGCGTCCTCGGCCTGCGCGATCTCGGGCCGGCGCTGTCGCCGTTCAACGCGTTCCAGATCCTGACGGGGATCGAGACCTTGCCGCTGCGCATGCAGCGCCATGCGGACAATGCGTTGAAGGTGGCGCAGTGGCTTTCCAGCCACGCAAAGGTTGCCTGGGTCAGCTATGCCGGGCTGCCGGACGACCCCTATCATGCCCTGCAGCAGAAATATGCGCCGCGCGGTGCCGGTGCGGTTTTCACCTTCGGGCTGAAGGGCGGTTACGAAGCCGGGGTCAAGCTGGTCGAGCACCTGCAGCTGTTTTCGCATCTGGCCAATATCGGCGATACCAAGTCCCTGATCATCCATCCCGCATCGACCACGCATCGGCAATTGAGCGATGCGCAGAAGATCGCCGCAGGTGCGGGGCCGGATGTGGTGCGACTGTCCATCGGTATCGAGACCGTCGAGGATCTGATTTCCGATCTCGACCAGGCTTTGACGAAGGCGGGATAGACCCATGGCATCGTCGCATTTCGTCACCATCGATTTCGGCAGCATCGATCCCGAACACGGCGCCCCGGCGGCAGATCGGGTGATCGCGGGCGATCCGCAGTTCCGCACCTGGAACTGCGACGAGGCCGATGGCGGCCTCTACGCCGGGGTCTGGGAAGCAACGCCGGGCAAATGGCGCATCGTCTATGACGAGTGGGAGTTCTGCCACATTCTCTCGGGCCGCTCGATCGTCACGGAAGAGGGCGGCAAGGAGCAGCATTTGCAGGCCGGAGACAGTTTTGTGCTGCGCCCCGGCTTTCGCGGCACCTGGGAAGTCATCGAAACAACGCGCAAGGAATATGTGATCAGGTTGTGAGTGCGAACTCGTGCTTACCACTCCACCTCCAACCGCTCCAATCCATGGAAATGATAGGTATCCTTGAAGCGCGGGGCTTCCTTGAAATGCAGCCCGGGAAGCCGGTCGAACAGCACTTTGAGCGAGACCTGCAGTTCCAGCCGCGCCAGCGGTGCGCCGATGCAGAAATGGATACCCGCGCCGAAGGAGAGGTTTTTCTGGTCTGACCGTCCCGGCAGGAAAGCTCCGGCATCGGCAAAGGCGTTGGGATCGCGGTTGCCCGCGCCGAGCATCAGGCCGATCTGGTCGCCGGGCTTCACCGCAATGCCGTCGCCAAGGTCGATTTCTTCATAGGCATAGCGCGTGAACATGTGCAGCGGCGCGTCGAAACGCAGGCATTCCTCGATGGTCCGCGCCGTCGAATCCGCATCGCAAAACAGGTCGGCGGCGCTGCGGCCGCTTTCCACGATGGTTTTGACCGCATTGCCGGTCTGGTGCACCGTGGCTTCGTGCCCGGCATTGAGCAGCAGGATCGCCGTGGTGATCAGTTCATCTTCCGACAGTTTCGCACCATCCGCCTCGGCCGCCAGCAGCAGGCTGAGAAGATCGTCGGCCGGTTCGCTGCGCCGCCGTCCGGCATAGTCCCTGAGGAAGCTGGAGAACTCGGCAGCGGCGGCGTTGGCGCTGTCTTCCGACCGGCGGTTGCGGCCGTGCATGTACATCGCCACCATGCGGTGTGACCAGTCGAGAAGCCGCGGCGCCGCTTCCGTCGGCACCCCGAGCATTTCGGCAATCACGGTGACAGGAATGGGCGTGGCGAAATCGGCGATGAGATCGGCTTTGCCCTTTGCTTCGAAGCGGTCGATCAGCGCGTGCGCCAGCGTCTCGATGCGCGGGCGCAGCCTTTCCACCTGCCGGGAGACGAAGGCCCGGTTCACCAGCGTGCGCAGCCGGGTATGGGTGGGCGGTTCCAGCTCCAGCATCGAGAATTTTTCGACGTGGTCGAAATCCTTCAGATGCGCGCGATCACCGGTGTTGCCCTGGGAATCGGCGATGCCGTGGCGGTTTTCCCGGCCGAAGCGGCGGTCGCGCAATAGTTTGTTGACGCCGTCATAGCCGATGAAACACCAGAAGCCGTATTCCTCCCAGAAGAACGCCGATGTCTGCGCGTGCAGCGCGGCATAGGTGCCGTAGGGATTCTGCACGAAGACCTGGTCGTGCGGATCGAGCCGCAGATGGCGGGTGGCAGGCGTGAACTGGAATGAGGCGGGCGTAGCAGGGGTCATGATCAGATATACCGTGGGTCAGACGAAGGAAAGGCAGGGAACAGGCGGGTCACCGCTTTGCAGGAAGGAAAGCCGCAGGTCGCGGCAAACACAGGATGAAAGCTTTCCACGTCGAAAATGTTTGAGCAATCGATGCGAATGGTTTCATATTGCATGCGAATCTCCCTCCTTCAGCAGTCATAGCAGGACCCCATCATGAAAATCACCATCGTCGGAGCAGGAATTGCCGGACTGTCCAGCGCCTGGTCGCTGACCAAGGCCGGTCATGCGGTGACGTTGATCGAGCAGGGGCCGATTCCCAATCCGCTGGCAGCCTCGGGCGATCATCACCGCATCATCCGCCGCGCCTATGGTGCCGCGGGCGGTTACGCTGATGCGATTTCGGAGGCCTATGCGGCCTGGGACGAGCTGTGGCAGGACATCGGCACGAGCCATCTCGATCCGCGCGGCTTCATCTGCATATCGCGCGACGCGGACGATGACGCCGAGGAATACCGCAAGGGGCTTGAGCAGGGCGGCTATCCCCTTGAGCTTTATGAGCCCGCCGAGGCCATAAAGCGCTATGGCTATCTGGAAGCGGGCACGTTCCGCTATGCGTTCTTCTCGCCGGAGGGCGGCGCGCTGCATTGCCGCAGGATCGCCGGGGATATGGCGCGCTGGCTGCGCGCGCACGGCGCCGCGCTTCTGGAAAACACCGGAGTGACTGCCGTCGACAGCGCCGCAGGGACGGTGACCTTGGCCGATGGTACGGTCATTGCTGCTGACAGGGTGGTCGTCCCGGCGGGTGCATGGGTGACAAAACTGTTCCCCGATCTCGTCTCCTCGCTCACCACCTACCGGACGGCCGTGGTCTATCTCGAACCGCCGGCGGATTTGCAGGCAGCCTGGGAGCATTCTCCCGTCGTGCTCGATGTGGGCGGGCGTACCGACGGTTATATCATCCCGGCCAGCGGCGGCGGCGGCCTGAAATTCGGCTCGGGCCTGCACAAGCGCAAATCGGCGGATGCCAACGCTGCCCGCGTTGCCGAACCGGGCGAGGGCGAAGCGATCCGCGATCTCTTCGCCCCGCCGCTGCAGCGGATCGGCGAATACAGGGTGAGCGGTGTTGTCACCTGCGCCTATACCTTCACCGCCGATGAACGGTTTTTCGCCGTGGAACGGGACAAATGCCTCGTCGTCTCGGCCTGTTCCGGACATGGGTACAAATTCGGCGCGGCGGTCGGGCGGCGGGTCGCGCAAACGCTGGGAACCGGCGATGTGCCGCTGCTGCAGCGCTGGTTGCGGGCGGAAGCCGCGTAAAAAGCGGTTCTGCGCTTGCGCTCCTCACCGGATGGCGGCAGAACATCTTGCGGAACAGGGTGGCAACACCCTATGTATCGAAAGTGTAATCCACGAATCTTGGGGGCGTTCAAACCCCTTGTTCTCCAAAACGCTGAGGCCCACCGATGAGAGATCCAATCGAAACAGCAATGAACCTCGTACCCATGGTCGTCGAGCAGACCAACCGGGGCGAGCGGGCCTATGATATTTTCTCGCGCCTGCTGAAAGAACGCATCATTTTCATTACCGGACCCATCGAGGACGGCATGGCGACGCTGATCTGCGCCCAGCTTCTGTTCCTTGAATCGGAAAATCCGAAGAAAGAGATCAACCTCTACATCAATTCGCCCGGCGGTGTCGTCACGTCGGGCATGGCAATCTACGACACCATGCAGTTCATCCGTCCGGCCGTCTCGACCCTGTGCTTCGGTCAGGCCGCGTCGATGGGCTCGCTGCTGCTGACAGCCGGTGAAAAGGACATGCGCTTCGTGCTGCCCAACGCCCGCATCATGTTGCACCAGCCATCCGGCGGTTTCCAGGGCCAGGCATCGGACATCGAGCGCCATGCCCAGGACATCATCAAAATGAAGCGTCGCCTCAACGAGATCTACGTCAAGCACACGGGCCGCGACTATGAGACAATCGAGAAGACTCTCGACCGCGACCACTTCATGACGGCACAGGAATCACTCGAGTTCGGTCTTATCGACAAGGTGCTTGAATCCCGTGCGATCATCGAAGGGGATGCAAAGTAACCGGCTAAATGGCCGCACCGGGTCGAGAATGAACTTTTTTTGACCCGGATGCGGACTTTTTGCCACACATCCGGCTTGCATGCAGGCCAACAGACGCTACGTTAAGTGATTGGTGAGTAGAGGAAGCCTATTCTTCGAATTACTATTCGAATCATTCCCCGCAGGGCAGAGTCCCGAAGGGGGTGAACGGTTCCCGGCCAAACAGGGCGCCGATACTGAAAGGAAACTGCAATGAGCAAAGTCAGCAACGGCGGCGGTGATTCAAAGAATACGCTTTATTGCTCGTTTTGCGGGAAGAGCCAGCACGAAGTTCGCAAGTTGATTGCGGGCCCGACTGTTTTCATCTGCGATGAATGCGTCGAGCTGTGCATGGACATCATCCGCGAGGAAAACAAATCCTCGATGGTGAAATCCCGCGAAGGCGTTCCGACGCCGCAGGAAATCATGGCGGTGCTCGATGATTACGTCATCGGCCAGAACCATGCCAAGCGTGTTCTCTCTGTCGCGGTGCACAACCACTACAAGCGGTTGGCCCACGCATCGAAAAACAATGAAGTCGAACTGGCGAAGTCCAACATCCTTCTCGTTGGTCCAACCGGTTGCGGCAAAACCTATCTGGCGCAATCGCTCGCCCGCATCATCGACGTGCCGTTCACAATGGCAGACGCGACGACGCTGACGGAAGCCGGTTATGTCGGTGAGGATGTCGAGAACATCATTCTCAAGCTGCTCCAGTCGGCCGACTACAATGTCGAGCGGGCCCAGCGCGGCATCGTCTATATCGACGAAGTCGACAAGATCAGCCGCAAGTCCGACAACCCGTCGATCACCCGTGACGTGTCGGGTGAGGGCGTGCAGCAGGCGCTGCTGAAGATCATGGAAGGCACGGTCGCTTCCGTTCCGCCGCAGGGCGGGCGCAAGCATCCGCAGCAGGAATTCCTGCAGGTGGACACGACCAACATCCTGTTCATCTGTGGCGGTGCCTTTGCCGGTCTTGACAAGATCATCTCGGCACGCGGCGAGAAGACGTCCATCGGTTTCAGCGCAGCGGTCAAGAGCCCGGACGAGCGTCGTGTCGGCGCAATCTTCCGCGAGCTTGAGCCGGAAGACCTCTTGAAATTCGGCCTTATCCCCGAATTTGTCGGCCGTCTGCCTGTCATCGCCACGCTCGAGGATCTCGACGAAGCTGCCCTGGTGCAGATTCTGTCGGAACCGAAGAACGCCCTGGTCAAGCAGTACCAGCGCCTGTTCGACATGGAAAACGTCGAGCTGACGTTCCATGAGGATGCGCTGAAGGCAATCGCCCTCAAGGCCATTGCCCGCAAGACCGGTGCACGCGGGCTGCGTTCGATCATGGAAAAGATCCTGCTCGACACGATGTATGAACTGCCGACGCTCGACGGCGTTCAGGAAGTCGTGATCTCCGGCGATGTGGTCGAGGGCAATTCGCGCCCGCTCTACATCTATGCCGAACGCAAGGAAGAAAAGGGCAATGTTTCGGCGTAAGGCGCCGAACCAGTGTCTGGAAAGCAGGGCTCCGCGTCAGCGGGGCCTTTTGCATTTTGACCCTGGCATTTGTTGCGGGTCTTAATTGTGCCACGAAACAATATTTACGGTTGATTAACCATGCGGGGCGCACAATTTTTGCAAAGCAGCGTCGGTAATACAGTGTAGGCCGGGCAGTATCGCCCCCGTCGACAGATGATTTCCACGAAAATCATCCTCTTCAGCGGTGTGCTGCATCGCAAAAGATTGCGCTTGGAGTTTGGTAGGAGCAGGATAGATTACGATTCTGTGACCGAGCTTGAAACCGGGGCGCTTGAAACCGGAGCCCCGCCACTCCAAGTAAAGGTTAAGCTGCACAGCCGGTCGTATGCCGCTCTTCGCATGATCCCCAAAATGGATCCCGATTTTGGAAAAGATCATGCAACCAAAGGGTACCCGGATGTGGCGATCTAGGCCGATTGGCCTGAGAAAGGACATGAAATGACGGTTGCAAGCAAGAAGACACTGGCGGGTGGAGAAAGCGGGCTTTATGCCGTTTTGCCATTGCGCGATATCGTTGTCTTCCCACACATGATCGTTCCGCTCTTTGTCGGTCGCGAAAAATCCATTCGCGCACTCGAGGAAGTGATGGGCGTCGACAAGCAAATCCTGCTTGCCACACAGAAGAACGCTGCGGATGATGATCCGCAGGCGGATGCCATCTACAGCATCGGCACCATTGCCAATGTCCTGCAGTTGCTGAAACTGCCGGATGGTACGGTCAAGGTTCTGGTCGAAGGTATTGCCCGCGCTGAAATCACCAGTTTCAGCGACCGCGAGGATTACCACGAAGCCAATGCCACGACGCTGTCGGAACCCGCCGAAGACGCGGTTGAAATCGAAGCCCTGGCCCGCTCCGTCGTGTCGGACTTTGAAAACTACGTGAAGCTGAACAAGAAGATTTCGCCAGAGGTCGTTGGCGCTGCCGGACAGATCGAGGACTACTCGAAGCTGGCCGATACGGTCGCCTCGCATCTTGCGATCAAGATTCCCGAGAAGCAGGACATGCTGTCGATACTGTCCGTGCGTGCACGGCTGGAAAAGGCCATGTCGTTCATGGAGTCGGAAATTTCCGTTCTTCAGGTGGAAAAGCGTATCCGTTCGCGCGTCAAGCGCCAGATGGAGAAGACCCAGCGCGAGTACTACCTCAATGAACAGATGAAGGCGATCCAGAAGGAACTCGGCGACGGCGAAGACGGCCGTGACGAGGCAGCCGAGCTGGAAGAGCGCATCAAGAAGACGAAGTTCTCCAAGGAAGCGCGCGAAAAGGCCAATCAGGAGCTGAAGAAGCTTCGCCAGATGAGCCCGATGTCCGCCGAAGCGACGGTTGTCCGCAACTATCTCGACTGGCTGCTCACCATTCCGTGGGGCAAGAAGTCGAAGGTGAAGAACGACCTGAACCTCGCCGACGAGATCCTGGATGCCGAACATTACGGCCTCGACAAGGTGAAAGACCGGATCGTGGAATATCTCGCCGTGCAGTCACGGTCGACCAAGATCAAAGGTCCGATCCTGTGCCTCGTTGGTCCTCCCGGCGTCGGCAAGACCTCGCTGGCCCGCTCGATCGCCAAGGCAACCGGCCGTGAATATGTCCGCATGTCGCTTGGCGGCGTGCGTGACGAGGCTGAAATCCGCGGTCACCGCCGCACCTATATCGGTTCGATGCCCGGCAAGGTCATCCAGTCGATGAAGAAGGCAAAGAAGTCCAATCCGCTCTTCCTGCTCGATGAAATCGACAAGATGGGCCAGGATTTCCGCGGTGATCCGTCTTCGGCTCTGCTCGAGGTGCTCGATCCGGAACAGAACTCAACCTTCATGGATCACTATCTCGAGGTCGAATATGACCTCTCGAACGTGATGTTCGTGACGACCGCCAATACGCTGAACATACCGGGTCCTCTGATGGACCGTATGGAGATCATCCGTATTGCCGGTTACACGGAAGACGAGAAGGTCGAGATCGCCAAGCGGCACCTCCTGCCCAAGGCCATCCGCGACCATGCGTTGCAGCCGAAGGAGTTTTCCGTATCGGAAGGCGCGATCCGTGCCATCGTCCGCGATTACACGCGGGAAGCCGGCGTGCGCAGTCTCGAACGTGAACTGATGAAGCTTGCCCGCAAGGCAGTGACGGAAATTCTGAAGTCGAAGACCAAGAAGACGGTGAAGGTCACCGAGACCAACATCAACGACTATCTCGGCGTGCAGAAGTTCCGCTTCGGCCAGATCGACGGTGAAGATCAGGTTGGCGTTGTCACAGGTCTTGCCTGGACTGAGGTGGGCGGCGAACTGCTGACCATTGAAGGCGTCATGATGCCCGGCAAGGGCCGCATGACCGTCACGGGCAACCTGCGCGACGTGATGAAGGAATCGATTTCCGCAGCGGCATCCTATGTCCGCTCCAGAGCCATCGATTTCGGCGTCGAGCCGCCGCTGTTCGACCGCAGGGACATCCACGTGCACGTGCCGGAAGGCGCGACACCGAAGGACGGTCCGTCGGCCGGTATCGCGATGGTGACAGCCATTGTCTCGATCCTGACCGGTATTCCGGTGCGCAAGGATATCGCCATGACCGGCGAGATCACGCTGCGCGGACGGGTCCTGCCGATTGGCGGCCTGAAAGAGAAGCTGCTTGCCGCCCTGCGCGGTGGCATCAAGACGGTTCTGATCCCGGAAGAAAACGCCAAGGATCTGGCGGAAATTCCGGACAATGTGAAGAACGGCCTTGAGATCATCCCGGTATCGCGTGCCGGGGAAGTGATCAAGCATGCGCTCGTGCGTCAGCCGGAGCCGATCGAGTGGACGGAGCCGGTCAACGTGCCTGCCGCCGCCGTGGTCGAGGATGATGCTTCGGCGCAGATCGCGCACTGACGCCATCGGAAATAAACAATCAAAAAGCCGGGCAAGCAATTGCCCGGCTTTTTGATTCGGCATTCCAGTTGTTTAGAGCGCGCCTGTCAGGATGCCGACGCCCGCGAGCGCCGCCAGGCCGCCAATGATTCGCACCGCGCTGGGGCCGGCGCGCTGGCTGATTCCGCCGATGGCAAAGCCGATGCCGATACCGGCGACGTGGAGCAGGGCAGTGGCAGCCATGAAGCCGCCCGCATAGGCGAGGCCGCCGGCGCTTTCCGGCATTTCCGCGCCATGGGCGTAGCCATGGAAAATGGCGAAGAGGCCGACGAGGGCGGTTGCAATGGCCACCGGCGCCTGAATCTCAAAGGCCACCGCCGCTCCGAGCACAATCACCGAGAGCGCGATTGCGAGTTCGACGAAGGGCAGGCTTACTCCGGCAGCGCCGAGCGCGCCGCCAGCGGCCATCATCCCGACAAATGCTGCCGGAACGAGCCACAGGGCGCGTCCGCCCAGCTGGAAGGCAAGGATGCCGACGAGAATCATCGCCAGGACGTGATCGAGGCCGGAGATGGGGTGGGCGAAGCCATGGGTAAAGCCGCTGGTATCACCCACGCCGACATGCGCATGGGCAAGGGCAGGGTAAAGCGTGGCGAATGAAAGGAGTGCGATTCGTGCTGCACGGTTGTTTGGCATGTGATGTTCCCGTTTTCTGGTTTGCTCTTGGAAGGAGGAGAACATTGTTGCCGCAGAAAATCGCCGGCGCAAAGGATAAAATATTGCCGCTGCTCACTGCGGGCTGGAAAAATCCGCAACTGGCGAATCCCAACCGCGCACGCATGTCGGCTGCGACGTGAACAGACCAGTTATCTCGGCTTGAAGAAAGGGAAGAAAATATTCCGCTGGGGAATGGTGGGCGATGAGAGACTCGAACTCCCGACATCTTCGGTGTAAACGAAGCGCTCTACCAACTGAGCTAATCGCCCCCTCACAAAGGGTGTGTGGGGAGCGTTTAGGCGTTTCGTGCGATATTGGCAAGAGGGTATGAGACACTTTTATGATTTGTTCGAAGAGTTTTTCACAATCGCATTTTTCCTGTCGACTAGTGCTTGACACTCCCCCGCGAACCCCTTAAACGACCGCTCACACCAGATGAATTTCTGGTTTGCAAAGTGCGCGGGTGTAGCTCAGTTGGTTAGAGTGCCGGCCTGTCACGCCGGAGGTCGCGGGTTCGAGCCCCGTCACTCGCGCCACTTTCCCTCTCAAGCAATTGATGTAAATGCTTGATATTACGGAAAGTGGTGCCCCGCACGCTTGCATCTCTTCTCTCCCGAATGTTCCCACGGTCCACTGCCTGCCGCTCTCCGGTTCGCCCCTCTGGCGCCTGCCGGTTTCTGATGCGGCTTAGGAAAATCAGTCCTGTCTGTTTTTCCGCTGGTATGCGGACGGCGAATCTTTTCCGCTGTTTTCAACCCGTGGATACGATTCGCCGCCGGGATGAATCGCCCCGCATAAATGCATTGCTGCGTTGCACAAAAATCAGTTGTGAAACCCTTGTGGACTAGGCAGCATGATTCCTTACTCCAGCTCCGATGGTTGCCGCCCATGCCCTTGCCGATTCTCGCTCTTGCCATTGCCTCCTTCTGCATCGGCACCACCGAATTCGTGATCATGGGTCTGTTGCCGGAAGTCGCGGCCGACCTGCGTGTCACCATCCCCCATGCAGGCCTGCTGGTGACCGGCTACGCCCTTGGCGTCGTCATCGGTGCACCCATCATCGCCATTGCCACGGCATCCCTGCCGCGCAAACCCGTGCTCATTGGTCTTGCGATGCTCTTCGTCGTCGGCAATCTGTTCTGCGCCATTGCCCCCAATTACTGGATGCTGATGATCGCCCGCGTCGTCACGGCCTTCGGGCACGGTGCTTTCTTCGGCATCGGGTCGGTGGTGGCCGCCAGCCTGGTGCCGCGCCACAAGCGCGCCAGCGCCATCGCGCTGATGTTTGCCGGGCTGACACTTGCCAATATTCTCGGCGTGCCCGCCGGTACCGCCCTCGGCGAGCTCTATGGCTGGCGCTCGACCTTCTATGCGGTCGTCGCCATCGGTGTCGCCGCGGTCATCGCCATCGCGCTGCTGGTTCCCGCGGCCGGTGAAGAAGAGAAGGGCGGCGGCATTCTCAACGAGATCAAGGTTCTCGGCAAACTGCAGGTCTGGCTTGCCATGCTGATCTCGGCGCTCGCCTCCGGCAGCCTGTTTGCCGTCTTTACCTACATCAAGCCGATCCTCACCGATGTGTCCGGCCTGTCGACGGCGGCGGTGACCTGGGTTCTGCTGCTGTTCGGAGCTGGGATGACCGTGGGTAATGTCATCGGCGGCAAGCTTGCCGACTGGAAGCTGATGCCCACTGTTATCGGTACCCTGGTCACCGTGGTGTTCACCCATGCCCTGCTGGCGGAAGTCAGCGGCACGGCGGCAGCGGCAATCGCCGTGGTGTTCCTGTGGGGCATGCTGACCTTCGTCATCGTTCCGCCGTTGCAGATGCGGGTGGTCGAAACCGCGAGCGAAGCGCCCAATCTGGCGGCCACGCTCAACCAGGGCGCATTCAACGCGGGCAATGCCGCCGGTGCCTGGGTTGGCGGCGCGGCGCTCACCTGGGGCGTGTCCTATCAGAACCTGCCCTTCGTGGGATCGGCGCTGGCCTTGCTCGGTCTTGGCGTGGCCGTCTGGTCGCTGCTGCTCGACCGCAGGGCGCAGAAGAAGCAATATCTATCCGAAGAGGGGGAAAGGCTCAGTCTGGAGCCTCTCGCGGGTCTCTAAGCGCCCCTCTTTCCCAGACTCTGCACAACAGCATTCGCGCCCTGGCGCGCGTGCTGTTTCCACGCGCGCGGCATATCTGCATTTTGTCCTAAATCGTTTATAGGACCGAATGTCGCAGTTCTGAATACCACGTCGCGGACAAACAGGCCGGCAAGGCACATTAATATCATTCTAAAGAGTGATTCAGCTGTGTTTTGCGGGCCAAACTGGCTTAAAACTGCGAAATTCGCGGCTTTTTATGGATATGCGTCACGAAATGGTGACAAAAAACCGGTGGTATTGGGGCGATTGTTGCACTTGCGCGCATGGCGCTAACGCGCTAACCCTCGCCGCATCGTACCGGTGTCAAAGCTGGTGCGGTCTGTCGCGTATTGGTGGCAGTCATGTGCATAACATGGCATTCTTGTCAGCCTGAGTTCACAAGGCGGAAAAAGTCGGATCATGAACGAGCTTTTAAGTTCCTACCTGCCCATCGTTATCTTCATCGGGGTAGCGCTGGTAATCGGTTTGGCACTGTTGGTTGCGCCTTTTCTGGTCGCATACAAGTCGCCAGACCCGGAAAAATTGTCGGCCTATGAGTGCGGCTTCAACGCATTCGATGATGCCCGCATGAAATTTGATGTCCGCTTCTATCTTGTCTCGATTCTGTTCATCATCTTCGATCTGGAAGTTGCCTTCCTGTTTCCGTGGGCCGTGGCCTTCAGCAAGATCGGCTGGTTCGGTTTCTGGTCGATGATGATCTTCCTCGGCGTTCTGACAATCGGCTTTATCTATGAGTGGAAAAAGGGAGCGCTGGAATGGGATTGACCGCTAGCCAAACCACCCTCGTGGCACCGAAACCCAAAGGCATTCTTGATCCCGGTACGGGCAAGCCGATCGGTTCCGATGATGCGTTTTTCGGTGAGATCAACAATGAGCTCGCCGACAAGGGATTTCTCGTAACCTCCGCCGATGCGCTGGTCACCTGGGCGCGCACCGGTTCGCTGATGTGGATGACCTTCGGCCTTGCCTGCTGCGCGGTCGAAATGATGCACACCTCCATGCCGCGCTATGACGGCGAGCGGTTCGGCTTCGCCCCGCGCGCGTCACCGCGTCAGTCCGACGTGATGATCGTTGCCGGCACGCTGACCAACAAGATGGCTCCGGCGCTGCGCAAGGTCTATGACCAGATGCCTGAGCCACGCTACGTCATCTCGATGGGCTCCTGCGCCAATGGCGGTGGGTATTATCACTATTCCTATTCGGTGGTGCGTGGTTGCGACCGCGTCGTGCCGGTGGATATCTATGTGCCGGGCTGCCCGCCCACGGCCGAAGCGCTGCTCTATGGTGTTCTGATGCTGCAGAAGAAAATCCGCCGCACCGGCACGATCGAGCGATAGGAGAGGGCGATGTTTGAAGAAGCATTGAATGAACTCTCCAGCTACCTCCAGGAAAAGCTGGGTGCGTCGCTGAATTCGGTGGCCCTGGCCTATGGCGATCTGAGTGTTGAAGTCGACACGGCAAAACTGCTGGATGTTCTGACCTTCCTGCGTGACGACGTGCAGTGCCAGTTCATTTCGCTGATCGATATCAGCGGCGTGGATTATCCCTACCGCTCGCATCGCTTTGACGTGGTCTATCATCTTCTGTCGCCGCGCCAGAATCTGCGCATCCGCATCAAGGTTGCCACGGACGAAGATACACCCGTGCCTTCCGCCACGCCGGTCTATCCCGGTGCCGACTGGTATGAGCGCGAGACCTACGATCTCTATGGCGTGCTGTTCTCCGGTCATCCGGATCTGCGCCGCATCCTGACCGACTACGGTTTTGACGGCCATCCGCTGCGTAAGGATTTCCCGCTGACAGGCTTCGTCGAAGTCCGTTATGACGACGAGGTCAAGCGCGTCGTATATGAACCTGTCGAACTGCGGCAGGAATTCCGCAATTTCGACTTCCAGTCACCCTGGGAAGGCACGGATTATGTGCTGCCGGGTGATGAGAAGGCCAAAGCGAATTGAATGCGTGCGAATACAGACGTGTAAGACGCCAGGAAGCGAAATATGACTGAACACAGCGTCCGCAACTTTAACATTAACTTCGGCCCGCAACATCCTGCGGCGCACGGCGTTTTGCGCCTTGTGCTTGAACTGGACGGTGAGGTGGTCGCGCGCGTTGACCCGCATATCGGGCTGCTGCATCGCGGCACCGAGAAGTTGATGGAAGCCAAGACCTATCTGCAGGCCGTGCCCTATCTCGACCGCCTCGACTATGTGGCGCCGATGAACCAGGAGCATGCCTATGCGCTGGCCGTCGAGCGCCTGCTCGGCATTGAGGTGCCCAAGCGCGGCCAGCTGATCCGTGTTCTGTTCTCGGAAATCGGCCGTATCCTGTCGCATCTGCTCAACGTGACCACGCAGGCCATGGACGTCGGTGCCCTGACGCCGCCGCTCTGGGGCTTCGAAGAGCGCGAAAAGCTGATGGTGTTCTACGAGCGCGCCTGCGGTGCCCGTATGCATGCGGCCTATTTCCGTCCCGGCGGTGTGCATCAGGATCTCCCCGACAGACTCATCGAGGATATCGGCAAGTGGTGCGATCCGTTCCTGCAGACCGTCAAGAATCTCGACGACCTGATCACCCCGAACCGCATTTTCAAGCAGCGTAACGTCGATATCGGCGTCGTGAAGCTGGAAGACGCATGGGCATGGGGTTTCTCCGGCGTCATGGTGCGCGGCTCGGGTGCTGCCTGGGACCTGCGCAAGTCGCAGCCCTATGAATGCTATTCCGAGATGGAATTCGATATTCCGATCGGCAAGAACGGCGATTGCTACGACCGTTATCTCATCCGCATGGAAGAAATGCGCCAGTCGGTGCGCATCATGCGCCAGTGCGTCGATCTCCTGCTGGGCAAGGAGCGGGTAGGGCCCGTTTCCAACATGTCCGCCAAGATCGTTCCGCCGAAGCGCGGCGAGATGAAGCGGTCGATGGAAGCGCTGATCCATCACTTCAAGCTTTACACTGAAGGTTATCACGTGCCTGCCGGTGAGGTTTATGCTGCCGTTGAAGCGCCCAAGGGCGAATTCGGCGTGTTCCTTGTTTCCGATGGCTCCAACAAGCCATACCGCGTCAAGCTGCGCGCCCCGGGCTTTGCCCATCTCCAGGCCATGGACTTCCTGTGCCGTGGTCACATGCTGGCCGACGTCTCCGCTGTCCTCGGCTCGCTCGATATCGTATTTGGTGAGGTTGATCGCTAATGTCCGTCCGTCGTCTTGCAGAAGATAGCGTCCAACCAGCAGCCTTCGCGTTCAATCGCGAAAACACTGCCTGGGCCAAGCAGACCATCAAGAAGTATCCCAAGGGCCGTGAACAGTCCGCAGTCATTCCGCTGCTGATGCGCGCGCAGGAACAGGATGGCTGGGTCACCAAGGCTGCCATCGAGCATGTTGCCGTCATGCTCGACATGCCGCTGATCCGCGTTCTCGAAGTGGCGACATTCTATACGCAGTTCCAGCTGAAGCCGGTCGGAACCCGTGCCCATATCCAGGTTTGCGGCACTACGCCCTGCATGCTGCGCGGCGCGGAAGACCTGAAGAAGGTCTGCCAGCACCGCATCCATCGTGAGCCGTTCCACACCAACGAATCCGGCACTTTGTCGTGGGAAGAGGTGGAATGCCTCGGTGCCTGCGTCAACGCGCCGATGATCATGGTGTTCAAGGATACCTATGAGGATCTGACGCCCGAACGCCTCGAGGAAATCATCGATGCTTTCGAAGCCGGCAAGGGCGATACAATCACGCCCGGCCCGCAGATCGACCGTTATTTCTCCGCCCCTGAGGGCGGCGCAACGACGCTGATCGAAGGCAATGGCGCAGCCAAGCCGAAGCGTGCGGCAAAGGCTGCCGATGCTGCTGCTGTTCCGGCCGCCAGTGCGGCAAAGCAGGACGAAGCACCGGCAAAGGCCGTATCACTCGAGGACAAGAACCGTCCGGCCGCGATCGACAAGCCAGCTGTCGTGGATGATCTCGAACTGATTTCCGGCGTCGGCCCGAAGATTGCAGGCATCCTGCATGAACTCGGCATCTATACATTTGCCCAGGTCGCCAGCTGGAAAAAGGCTGAGCGCGAATGGGTTGACGGTTACCTCAACTTCAAGGGCCGTATCGAACGCGACGACTGGGTCAAGCAAGCCAAGGCCTTGGCCAAGGGCGGCGAAGCCGAGTACATCAAGGTTTTCGGCAAGAAGCCGAGATAAGATCATTGGCGGAAACGATGTGCGTTTTCGCTGGAGAATGGACGAAGAGAGTAGGACGGGTGCGATATGCTCGCTGACAAAGACCGCATCTTCACCAATATTTACGGCCTTTTCGACAAATCGTTGAAGGGTGCGATGTCACGCGGCTGCTGGGATGGCACCGCAGGGATCATCGCCAAGGGCCGTGACTGGATCATCAACGAGATGAAAGCCTCCGGCCTGCGCGGCCGCGGCGGCGCCGGCTTCCCGACGGGTCTGAAGTGGTCCTTCATGCCCAAGGAAAGCGACGGCCGCCCGCATTATCTCGTTATCAATGCCGACGAATCCGAGCCGGGCACCTGCAAGGACCGCGATATCATGCGCCACGATCCGCATACGCTGATCGAAGGCTGCCTGATTGCCGGTTTCGCCATGGGCGCCAACACCTGCTACATCTATGTGCGCGGCGAATATATCCGCGAGCGTGAAGCGCTGCAGGCCGCCATTGACGAATGCTATGACGCCAAGCTGCTCGGCAAGAACAACAAGAACGGCTGGGACTACGACATCTACGTCCATCACGGCGCCGGCGCCTATATCTGCGGCGAAGAAACCGCATTGCTGGAAAGCCTTGAAGGCAAGAAGGGCCAGCCGCGCCTGAAGCCGCCATTCCCGGCCAATATGGGCCTTTATGGCTGCCCGACCACCGTCAACAATGTTGAATCGGTTGCCGTTGCCCCGACCATCCTGCGCCGCGGCGCTGCATGGTTCTCCGGTATCGGCCGTCCGAACAATGTCGGCACCAAGCTGTTCATGATCTCCGGTCACGTCAACCGTCCATGCACGGTCGAGGAAGCCATGGGCATCACCTTCCGCGAACTGGTCGACAAGCATGCGGGCGGTGTTCGCGGCGGCTGGGACAATCTGCTGGCGGTTATTCCCGGCGGCGCATCCTGCCCGGTCGTTCCGGCTGCCGATATCATCGATTGCCCGATGGATTTCGATGGGTTGCGCAACGTGAAGTCGTCCTTCGGTACGGCGGCGGCGATCGTCATGGACAAGTCCACGGATATTGTTCGCGCCATTGCGCGCCTGTCCTACTTCTTCAAGCACGAGAGCTGCGGCCAGTGCACGCCATGCCGCGAAGGCACCGGCTGGATGTGGCGCGTCATGGAACGCATGGCGGTTGGCAATGCGCAGAAGCGCGAGATCGACATGCTGCTCGACGTGACCAAGCAGATCGAAGGCCACACCATCTGCGCGCTCGGCGACGCGGCGGCATGGCCGGTACAGGGTCTGATCCGGCATTTCCGTCCGGAAATCGAACGCCGTATCGATGAGTTTACACGCAACGCTTCTGCGGCAAGCCCCGTGCTTGTCGCAGCAGAGTAGGGTTGAAGGGCCATGCCGGATACCGGAACAGACAAGCGATCGGGTGCGGACTGGTCGGCGGTGATGCCGAAGCAGGTCGTTCCGGCTGCCAATCTGCTGACACCGCCGATGGGCGCGATGGCGGCGGCGTCTGTTGTGGGTCTCGGCATCGCCAGTCAGATGTGGGGGCTGTGGGCCGGTGCTCTTGCCGGTATGCTTGATGCCAACACGAAGCTGAAGCCGCTGGACAGGTCGCCGGCGGCCGCGGCAAAGCAGGCGCCCGATGTTGCTGAGTTAAAGACGATCATACGTAACAAGGCGACAGTAACCGCACCAAAGGTGGTTGCCGGCAAAGAAGCCAAGCTGGCGGTGGTTTCAACGGGGCCGTCGAAACCGGCGGCAATCGCAAAGCCGGCCTTGCCGGATGACCTGAAGCGGATTTCGGGCGTTGGCCCGAAGCTGGAGCAGGTCTTGAACGGTCTTGGCATCTACACCCATGCGCAGATTGCAGCATGGTCACCCCAGGAGATTGCCTGGGTCGATGATCATCTGAAATTCGGCGGGCGTATCGTGCGGGATGAGTGGGTCAAACAATCCGCTGTCTTGGCGGGGGGGAAGCCCGAATAAAGCCATGCTGGCCTGGACCGGCATGGAGCAATTGAAGGTATTTCAGCGGTTTCGCGGGAATGCCAAATGAAAATGCGGAATGTTCCGCGAGGTTGGACAGACGATGGCAAAGATCAAAGTCGACGGTAGGGAAATCGAAGTACCGGATCACTACACGCTTCTGCAGGCTGCGGAAACGGCGGGTGCCGAGGTGCCGCGATTCTGTTTCCATGAGCGTTTGTCGATCGCCGGCAATTGCCGCATGTGCTTGATTGAAGTGAAGGGCGGACCGCCCAAGCCTGCCGCGTCCTGCGCCATGGGCGTACGCGACCTGCGTCCGGGCCCGAACGGCGAGACTCCGGAGATTTTCACCAACACGCCGATGGTCAAGAAGGCCCGCGAAGGCGTGATGGAATTCCTGCTGATCAACCATCCCCTGGATTGCCCGATCTGCGATCAGGGCGGCGAGTGCGACCTGCAGGATCAGGCGATGGTCTTTGGCGTGGATTCCTCGCGCTACAAGGAAAACAAGCGCGCCGTTGAAGACAAATATATCGGACCGCTCGTCAAGACGGTCATGACGCGCTGCATTCACTGCACGCGCTGCGTCCGCTTCACCACCGAAGTGGCCGGTATTTCCGAGCTCGGCCTGATCGGCCGCGGCGAAGATGCCGAAATCACCACCTATCTCGAGCAGGCGATGACATCGGAGCTGCAGGGCAATGTGATCGATCTTTGCCCGGTCGGTGCGCTGACATCCAAGCCCTACGCCTTCCAGGCCCGTCCGTGGGAATTGACCAAGACTGAATCCATCGACGTGATGGATGCCGTCGGCTCGTCGATCCGCGTCGATACCCGCGGCCGCGAAGTGATGCGCGTTCTTCCGCGCGTCAACGAGGCGGTGAACGAGGAATGGATTTCCGACAAGACCCGCTTCATCTGGGATGGCCTGCGCACCCAGCGCCTCGACCGCCCCTATGTGCGTCGGGATGGCCGTCTGGTTCCGGCAAGCTGGCCGGAAGCGTTCGAGGCGATCAAGGCTGCCGTTGCCAAGACGACCGGCGACCGGATCGGGGCGATTGCCGGCGATCTGGCCAGCGTCGAAGAAATGTATGCGCTCAAGCAGCTCGTCACATCGCTCGGCTCCGCCAATATCGACGGACGTCAGGACGGAACGGTCCTGAACACGGCCAATGGCCGCGCCTCCTATATCTTCAATCCGAGCATTGACGGTATCGAAGACGCTGACGCGGTACTGATCATCGGTTCCAATCCGCGCTTTGAAGCGTCGCTGCTCAATGCCCGCCTGCGCAAGCGCTGGCGCGCTGCCGGAATTCCGATTGCGCTGATCGGCGAACAGGCCGACCTGCGTTTCAACTACGAATATCTCGGCGCCGGTGCGGACACGTTGGCGGAACTTGCCAATGGCTCGCTGAAATTCCATGCGGTGCTGAAGAAGGCCAAGAAGCCGATTATCATCATCGGGCAGGGCGCGCTCAGCCGTGCGGATGGCAATGCGGTTCTCGGTCTCGCTGCCAAGATTGCTGCGGATACCGGCGCGCTTGCCGATGACTGGAACGGTTTCGGCGTCATTCATACGGCTGCAAGCCGTGTCGGTGCACTCGATATCGGTTTCGTGCCGGGCGAAGGCGGCAAGTCGGTCGCGCAGATGCAGGGGGCACTCGACGTGCTGTTCCTGCTCGGCGCCGACGAACTGAACTGGGCCGGCAAGGGCGGTGCCTTCACCGTCTATATTGGCACCCATGGCGATCAGGGCGCGCACAATGCCGACGTGATCCTGCCGGGCGCGACCTATACGGAAAAGTCCGGCACCTTCGTCAACACCGAAGGCCGTGTGCAGATGACCAACCGCGCCGCCTTTGCGCCGGGCAATGCCAAGGAAGACTGGGCGATCCTGCGCGCACTGTCCGATGTGCTCGGCAAGAAGCTGCCATTCGACTCGCTTGCCGCCCTGCGTGCAAAACTTTATGCAGAATACCCGCACCTGGCCGTCGTCGACGCCATCCAGGCCGGTGATGCTGCCGACATCAAGAAACTGGCCAATGCGTCGGGCACCGTTGACAAGACGGCCTTCGTATCGCCGGTCCAAGACTTCTACTTGACCAACCCGATCGCCCGCGCCTCAGCCGTCATGGCTGAATGTTCCGCGCTGGCCAAGGGCGGCTTCAAGCAGGCGGCCGAGTAGGCGGGGAAGAGACTGATATGGAAGATATTTTCGCAACCTACATCCTGCCGCTGCTGATTATCCTCGGAAAATCAGTGCTGATGCTCGTGGTGATGCTGCTGATCATCGCCTACCTGCTTTACGCGGATCGCAAGATCTGGGCGGCAGTTCAGTTGCGCCGTGGCCCGAACGTCGTTGGACCGTTCGGCCTGTTGCAATCCTTCGCCGACCTTCTGAAGTTCGTGGTCAAGGAACCGATCATTCCATCCGGCGCCAACAAGGGCATTTTCCTTCTGGCCCCGCTGGTGTCTTCGGTGCTGGCCATGGCGGCCTGGGCGGTGATTCCGGTCAATGAGGGCTGGGCGATTGCCAACGTCAATGTCGGCATTCTCTATGTGCTCGCCATTTCCTCGCTCGAAGTCTACGGCGTCATCATGGCCGGCTGGGCATCGAACTCGAAGTACCCGTTCCTCGGTGCGCTCCGCTCCGCCGCGCAGATGGTGTCCTACGAAGTCTCCATCGGTTTCGTCATCGTCACCGTTCTGCTCACTGTCGGTTCGCTGAACCTCACGGATATCGTCTTGTCGCAGAAGACCGGTCTCGGCACCATGGTCGGCCTGCCCAATACCTTCCTTGACTGGCATTGGCTCGGCCTGTTCCCGATGTTCGTCATTTTCTTCATCTCGGCGCTGGCCGAGACCAACCGCCCGCCTTTCGATCTGGTCGAAGCGGAATCGGAACTCGTAGCCGGTCACATGATCGAGTATTCGTCGACCGCGTTCCTGCTGTTCTTCCTTGGTGAATATGTCGCCATCACCCTGATGTGCGCATTGACCACGATCCTGTTCCTCGGCGGCTGGCTCCCACCGGTTGACGTCTGGTTCCTGAACTGGGTACCCGGCATCATCTGGTTCATGCTCAAGCTTTTCTTCGTCTTCTTCATGTTCGCCATGGTGAAGGCATTCGTTCCGCGCTACCGCTACGACCAGTTGATGCGTCTGGGCTGGAAGGTGTTCCTGCCGATCTCGCTCTTCATGGTCATCGCCACCGCGGCATTTCTTAAAATCACCGGCCTGACACCGTAAGGAGAATCAGCATGGCACAACTCGCACAAGCTGCTAAATCGCTCCTACTGGCGGAGTTCGTCGGCGCCTTCTTCCTGTCGATGCGCCAGTTCTTCGCGCCGAAGGCGACGCTGAACTACCCCTACGAAAAGGGACCGCTCAGCCCGCGCTTCCGCGGTGAACATGCCCTGCGCCGCTATCCCAACGGCGAAGAACGCTGCATTGCCTGCAAGCTCTGCGAAGCGATCTGCCCGGCGCAGGCCATCACCATCGAAGCCGGTCCGCGCCGCAATGACGGAACGCGCCGCACGGTGCGTTATGACATTGACATGGTGAAGTGCATCTATTGCGGCTTCTGCCAGGAAGCCTGCCCGGTGGATGCCATCGTCGAAGGCCCGAATTTCGAGTTCGCCACGGAAACCCGTGAAGAGCTTTATTATGACAAGGACCGGCTGCTCGCCAATGGCGACCGCTGGGAACGCGAGCTGGCACGGAACATCGCAATGGATGCGCCGTACCGGTAACAATTGAGTGGATGGGGCGTCGTCCCGTCCGAGTGCGCGCATGTGTCTTAGGGCAGGGTGCTTCTACCCGCCCGGAACATGCGTTATGAGGCTGCGAATACGCGGAATCTCCGTGAATCGCTTTTAAAATGGCAGAACAGTCTGCCGGAATGGAAATCGGGGGAACCCATGCTGACAGGTATTGCGGCGGCGTTTTTTTATCTCTTCGCCTTCATCACCGTCGCCAGTGCGTTCATGGTGATTGCGGCGCGTAATCCCGTGCACTCCGTGCTGTTTCTGATCCTCGCCTTCTTCAACGCGGCGGGGCTCTTCCTGCTGACGGGTGCTGAATTCCTGGCGATGATCCTTCTTGTGGTCTATGTCGGCGCGGTGGCCGTCCTCTTCCTCTTCGTCGTGATGATGCTGGACGTGGATTTTACCGAACTGAAGCGCGGCGCGCTGCAATATGCGCCCATCGGCGCGCTTGTCGGCATGATCCTTGCGGTGGAACTGATTGTCGTTCTCGGCGGTTCGGTCTTCACGCCAAGTATTGGCCGCGTGGTTGTTCAGCCGACACCCGATATCGCCACGCGCACCAATACGGCGGCGCTCGGCGACATCCTCTACACGGATTACATCTACTACTTCCAGATTGCCGGTCTCGTGCTTCTGGTCGCCATGATCGGCGCGATTGTGCTGACGCTTCGCCACAAGGAAGGCATCAAGCGCCAGAACATCTCGCAGCAGGTCGGACGCACGCCTGAAACGGCCATCGAGGTCAAGCAGGTCGAAACGGGCAAGGGTATTTGACAGGAGCGCATGATGGTCATCGGTATTGCACATTATCTGACAGTTTCGGCGCTCCTGTTCACGATGGGGATCTTCGGTATCTTCCTCAATCGTAAGAACGTGATCGTCATCCTGATGTCGGTCGAATTGATCCTGCTCGCCGTCAACCTGAATTTCGTGGCGTTCTCCGCTGCACTGGGTGATCTGGTCGGACAGGTTTTTGCATTGTTTGTCCTGACCGTAGCGGCCGCTGAGGCTGCCATCGGTCTGGCTATTCTCGTCGTGTTCTACCGCAATCGTGGATCGATTGCCGTAGAAGACGTCAACATGATGAAAGGTTGACGGGGGCATGCTGTATCTGGCGATTGTCTTCCTTCCGCTGCTCGGCTTTCTGATCGCGGGTCTGTTCGGCTCGTCCATCGGCGCGAAGGCGAGCGAGTATGTCACCACCGGTCTGATGATCGTGGTTGCGGTTCTCTCATGGATCGCATTCACGACCGTGGCGCTCGGCCATGGCGAGGCGTTCAAGGTTCCGGTCATGCACTGGGTCGAGTCCGGTTCGTTGAGCTTCGACTGGGCCCTGCGCATCGATACGCTGACCGCTGTCATGCTGATCGTCGTCAACACGGTGTCGGCGCTCGTCCATACCTATTCGATCGGCTACATGCATCACGATCCGCATCGGCCGCGCTTCTTCGCCTATCTCTCGCTCTTCACCTTCGCCATGCTGATGCTGGTGACCGGCGACAATCTGGTTCAGATGTTCTTCGGCTGGGAAGGCGTGGGCCTTGCCTCGTACCTGCTCATCGGTTTCTGGTTCAAGAAGCCTTCGGCCAATGCCGCGGCGATGAAAGCTTTCATCGTCAACCGCGTCGGCGATTTCGGCTTCCTTCTCGGTATTTTCGCACTGTTCGTGCTGTTCGATACGGTTCAGTTCGACACGCTGTTCCAGTCCGCCGCCCAGTATCTTCCTGCAGAGGGAGCAGGGGACGGCAAGGTTGTCCTGAATTTCCTCGGCTATGCCCTGGGCAAGCAGGAAGCGATCACGGTTGCCTGCCTGCTGCTGTTCATGGGCGCGATGGGCAAATCCGCGCAGTTCCTGCTGCACACCTGGCTGCCTGACGCCATGGAGGGCCCGACACCGGTGTCCGCGCTGATCCATGCGGCAACGATGGTGACCGCAGGCGTGTTCATGGTTGCGCGCCTGTCGCCGATCTTCGAACTGTCGCACACGGCGCTGATCGTTGTGACGCTTGTCGGCGCGACGACCGCCTTCTTTGCCGCCACGGTCGGCCTGGTGCAGAACGACATCAAGCGCGTTATCGCCTATTCCACCTGCTCGCAGCTCGGCTACATGTTCGTGGCGCTTGGTCTGGGTGCCTATGGCGCGGCGATTTTCCACCTGTTCACGCACGCCTTCTTCAAGGCCCTTTTGTTCCTTGGCGCCGGTTCCGTCATTCACGCGGTTTCCGACGAGCAGGACATGCGTCACATGGGCGGCCTGCGCAAGCTGATCCCGCAAACCTACTGGATGATGGTCATCGGCACCGTCGCGCTGACCGGCCTCGGCATCCCCGGCACGTCGATCGGCACCGCCGGATTCTTCTCCAAGGATGCGATCATCGAGTCGGCCTATGCGTCGGCCAGCCCGGCGGCAGGCTATGCCTTCATCCTCTTGGTTATCGCAGCGCTGTTCACCAGCTTCTATTCATGGCGCCTGATTTTCATGACGTTCCATGGCAAGCCGCGCGCGTCGCACGACGTCATGCATCACGTGCATGAATCGCCTTATGTCATGCTGGTACCGCTGTTCATCCTCGCCATCGGCGCGCTGTTTGCCGGCGTCATCTTCCGCGAATACTTCTTCGGCCACGAATATGCCGAGTTCTGGAAGGGTGCACTGTTCACCGGCAAGGAAAACGAGATCCTCGAGCTGCACCATCATGTGCCTGCTCTGGTTGCTGCCTCGCCGTTCCTTGCGATGCTCGCAGGCTTCATCCTGTCCTGGTACTTCTACATCCGCTCGCCGCAGACACCCGTCCGGCTGGCCGAGCAGCACCGCGGCCTGTACCAGTTCCTGCTCAACAAGTGGTATTTTGACGAACTCTACGACTTCCTGTTCGTGCGTCCGGCCAAAGCCCTTGGACGGTTCCTGTGGAAGAAGGGCGATGGCTGGCTGATCGACGGCCATGGTCCGGATGGTATCTCGGCCCGCGTCGTGGATGTCACCAACCGCGTGGTGCGCCTGCAGACCGGTTACCTCTATCATTATGCGTTCGCGATGCTCATTGGGGTCGCCGCACTCGTCACGTGGATGATGCTCGGGAGCAACTTCTGATGACCGACTGGCCAATTCTATCGACTGTTACCTTCCTGCCATTGGTCGGTGCATTCCTGATCCTTCTGATCCGGGATGACGGTGAATCCGCGCGGCGCAATATCCGCAACGTGGCGCTGTGGACGACGGTCATCACATTCCTGCTTTCCCTGCCGATCTGGTACTATTTCGACAAGGGCCATGCCGGCTTCCAGTTCGTGGAAAAGGCAGCCTGGCTCGACTCCGGGATTTCCTATCACATGGGCGTGGACGGCATTTCGATGCTGTTCGTCATCCTGACGACATTCCTGATGCCGCTGTGCATCCTGGCCAGCTGGGAAGCCATCCAGAGCCGGGTCAAGGAATACATGATTGCCTTCCTCGTGCTGGAGACACTGATGATCGGTGTGTTCTGCGCGCTGGATATCGTGCTGTTCTACGTGTTCTTCGAAGCCGTGCTGGTGCCGATGTTCATCATCATCGGCGTGTGGGGCGGCAAGCGCCGCGTCTATGCCAGCTTCAAGTTCTTCCTCTACACGCTGCTCGGCTCCGTGCTGATGCTGCTGGCCATCATGGCCATGTACTGGCAGGCTGGCACGACCGATATCCCGACGCTGCTGGCCTATCCGTTCCCGGCCTCCATGCAGACTTGGCTGTGGCTGGCCTTCTTCGCGTCCTTCGCCGTGAAGATGCCGATGTGGCCGGTGCACACCTGGCTGCCGGATGCGCACGTGGAAGCACCGACGGCTGCGTCAGCCATTCTGGCCGGCATCCTGTTGAAGCTCGGCGGTTATGGCTTCCTGCGCTTCTCCCTGCCGATGTTTCCGGTGGCGTCCGCCGACTTTGCTCCGCTGATCTACACGCTTTCGGTTGTCGCCATCGTCTACACCTCGCTGGTGGCGCTGATGCAGGAAGACATCAAGAAGCTGATCGCCTACTCCTCGGTTGCGCACATGGGCTATGTGACCATGGGTATCTTCGCCGCCAACGAGCAGGGCATCCAGGGCGCGTTGTTCCAGATGCTGTCGCACGGTCTGGTTTCGGCCGCACTGTTCCTCTGCGTCGGTGTTGTCTATGACCGCACCCACACCCGCGACATCTCCGCCTATGGCGGCCTCGTCAACAACATGCCGAAATATGCGGTGGTGTTCCTGGTCCTGACCATGGCCAATGTCGGCCTGCCGGGCACCTCGGGCTTCATCGGTGAATTCCTCACGCTGCTTGGCGTCTTCCGCGTCAACACCTGGGTTGCGCTGTTTGCAACGACCGGCGTGATTTTCTCGGCGGCCTATGCGCTGTGGCTCTATCGCCGCGTCGTGTTCGGGTCGCTGGACAAGGAAAGCCTGAAGTCGCTTCTGGATATGTCGCCGCGCGAAAAGCTGGTGGTCTATCCGCTGGTGATCCTCACCATCTTCTACGGTGTTTATCCGATGCCTGTCTTCGATGCGACGGCAAGCTCGGTGCACGCCCTTATCAATCAATACAATAACGCGCTGTCCGCAGCCGCCACACTGGCGCTGAAATAGCAGGAAGAGGCCAAGGCCGATGCAGACCGACATGATTGCCAACCTGACGCTTATGGCTCCCGAACTGCTCATCGCAGTGGGCGCATTGGCTCTACTGATGATCGGGGCCTTCTCCGGTGAACGGGCGAATTCCCTGGTCAACGGACTGGCGGTTGCCGTGCTGCTTGCAGCATTGGCAATCCTCGTTCTCTTCCCGCACGATGGTCACGTCTTCGGTCGTGCCTTCGTGTCGGATCCGTTCGCGCGCTTCATGAAAGTGCTGACGCTGGTCGGCTCGATCGTTGCGCTCGTCATGTCGGTTGGCTTCGCCAAGGCGGAAAAGTTCGACAAGTTCGAGTTCCCGATCCTCATCCTGCTGTCGACCCTCGGCATGCTCTTGATGATTTCAGCCAATGACACCCTGTCGCTCTATCTGGGCCTCGAACTACAGTCCCTGGCGCTCTATGTCATTGCTGCAATCAACCGCGACAGTGCCCGCTCGACCGAAGCCGGCCTGAAGTATTTCGTTCTCGGCGCATTGTCGTCGGGTATGCTGCTCTACGGCATTTCGCTCGTCTACGGCTTTACCGGCCATACCGGCTTCGAGGGCATCGCCCAGGTGTTGGCAGGCGGCGAGCGTCAGCTTGGCGTCGTGTTCGGCCTCGTGTTCATCTTTGCCGGTCTCGCCTTCAAGATTTCCGCCGTGCCGTTCCACATGTGGACGCCGGATGTCTACGAAGGTGCGCCGACGCCGGTGACCGCCTTCTTCGCCAGTGCGCCGAAGATGGCCGCCATGGCGCTTCTGACACGCGTTGCCGTCGAGACGTTCCAGCCGATCACCCATGACTGGCAGCAGATCATTGTCTTCATCGCCATTGCGTCGATGGTCCTGGGTGCATTCGCAGCCATCGGCCAGCGCAACATCAAGCGCCTGATGGCCTATTCGTCGATCAGCCACATGGGCTATGCGCTTGTCGGCCTTGCCGCCGGTACGCAGGTCGGTGTGCGCGGCGTGGCGATCTACATGCTGATCTACCTGATCACGACGCTCGGCGTGTTTGCCTTCATCTTGGCCATGCGCCGCAAGCACGGCAATGTCGAGCTGATCGAAGATCTGGCCGGCCTGTCCCGCACCAATCCGATCATGGCGACGATCTTCACCATCCTCATGTTCTCGCTGGCCGGTATTCCGCCGCTCGCCGGGTTCTGGGGCAAGTGGTACACCTTCCTTGCCGCGATGCAGGCCAATCTCTATGCGCTGGCCATCATCGGTATCGTGGCTTCGGTCGTGGGCGCGTTCTACTATCTGCGCATCATCAAGATCATGTGGTTCGATGAACCGGTTGGCGGGTTCGTGCCGGTTGCCGGTGAACTGCGCCTGGTCCTCGGTGTCTCGGGCCTGCTGACGCTGCTCTACGTGCTGATCGGCGGACCGGTCAGCACCTATGCGGAAGCTGCCGCGAAAACGTTCTTCTGAGGCCGGGAACCCTGATCAATGGGATTCTCGCTCTCGCCGCTGGCGCAGCAAAACGGCTTCCGGATGGAGGCCTTCGATACGGTCGGCTCGACCAATGCGGTCGCGCTGGAGCGCGCGCAGGCTGGCGATCCCGGACGGCTGTGGATCGTCTCCAAGAAGCAGGAAAGCGGGCGCGGGCGCCGCGGTCGCGCCTGGGCCACGTCCCACGGCAATCTGGCAGCTTCCCTGCTGCTGACCGGCAATTTCGAGTTGAAGACGGCGGCAACCCTCGGCTTTGTCGCCGGGCTTTCCCTGGCGGACGCGCTTGACGCCGTCTGCCCGCAAGGCGCGGTTTCGGTCGGCGTCGATGGTATCGGTTCCAGCAGGTCGGATTTGCGTGTCGAGCTGAAGTGGCCGAACGATCTTCTGGCCAACAAGGCCAAGCTTGCCGGCATTCTCCTGGAATCGACGCATCTGCCGGACGGGCGGTTTGCCGTCGTCGTCGGCATCGGCGTCAATGTGGTTGCTTACCCCGAGGACGTGCCTTATCCAGCGACATCGCTGAAGCAGCTTGGTGCGGCCTGCGATGCGGAAACGCTGTTTCTGGCGCTGTCCGATGCCTGGCAGGAAAACAGCCGTATCTGGAACGAGGGGCGCGGGCTTGCCGACATTCGCAAGCGCTGGCTCAAGCGGGCGGCAGGAATTGGCAGTGAAGTTGCCGTGCGGGTCGACGGCTCGGTGCTGCGTGGTATATTCGAAACAATTGACGAAGACTGCCGTTTCGTCATACGCGATAATGATGGGGAACGGGTGAAGATTGCTGCCGGCGATGTTCATTTCGGAGCAGTTGCATCGGCAAGTGCCGGATAGCCGGTTGTAAGGAGTATAAATGGCAAATTCCGATCAGGCAGAGCTCGTGTTCCTGCCTTTGGGCGGCGTTGGTGAAATCGGGATGAATCTGGCCATGTATGGTTATGGCCCCGCACACAAGCGCGAATGGGTGGTCGTCGACATGGGCGTCACCTTCGCCGGACCGGATCTTCCAGGCGCTGATCTCGTTCTTCCCGATATCCGTTTTCTGCAGGCCGAGCGGCACAATCTCAAGGGGATTGTGATCACCCATGCCCACGAGGATCATTACGGTGCCTTGCTCGACCTGTGGCCGCTGTTGAATGTGCCGGTCTATGCGACGCCGTTCACCGCCGGGTTGCTGGAAGCCAAGCGCCAGTCGGAGCCGGGCGCGCCGGATATTCCCGTCACCATTTACCGCGCCGGCGAAAAGTTCAATGTCGGCCCCTTCGAGTTCGAAGCGCTTGCCGTGACCCACTCGATCCCGGAACCGGTCTCGCTGGCGATCAGGACACCCTTGGGCATCGTCGTTCACACCGGCGACTGGAAGATGGACCCGGAGCCGTCGCTTGGACCGCTGATCGACGAGGCCGGATTCCGAGCCCTCGGCGACGAAGGCGTGCTGGCGATGATGTGCGACTCCACCAATGCCTTGCGTGACGGGGAATCGCCCTCCGAGCGCGAGGTCGGCGACAGCCTGCGCGACATCATCGAAAATGCTCGCGGCCGCGTGGCCATCACCACCTTTTCGTCCAATGTCGGACGTATCCGTTCCATCGCCATCGCCGCCCGCGATGCCGGACGCCAGGTTCTGGTGCTCGGCCGCTCGATGAAGCGGATGATCGATGTGGCCAGTGAACTGGGTTATCTCGACGGCATTCCGGAATTTCTCTCCGAAGAGGATTACGGTTTCATCCCGCGCGAGAATATCGTCATCATTCTCACCGGCAGCCAGGGCGAATCCCGCGCGGCGCTGGCCAAGCTTGCCCGTGATGAAATGCGCAATGTCGCGCTGTCAGCGGGCGATACGGTCATTTATTCCTCGCGCACCATTCCCGGCAACGAAAAGCCGATCATCGAGACAAAGAACCTCTTGATCGAGCAGGGCATCCATATCATCTCAGACGATGATCAGTTGGTGCACGTCTCGGGCCATCCGCGCCGCAACGAGCTGAAGCGCATGTATGAATGGGTGCGGCCGCGCATTCTCGTGCCTGTGCATGGCGAAGCCGCGCATCTCGTGGCGCAGGGTTCGCTTGCGGCCATGGCCGGCATTCCCGAGGTGCCGCAGGTGCGCAATGGCGACATCCTGCGGCTGGCACCGGGCAGGGCGGAGATCATCGATCAGGCGCCGTTTGGCCGTGTGATGAAGGACGGCAAGCTCATCGGCGATGAGGAAGAGGTTGGCATTGTCGACCGGCGCAAGCTGTCCTATGTCGGCCATGTCGCGGTATCGATGCTGCTCGATGCGAAGTACAACATCATCGAGGACCCGGAAATCGTGCCGGTCGGCCTGCCGGAGAACGATCGGGAAGGCGAACTGCTTGAAGACCTGCTGTACGATGCGGCCGTTGGTGCGGTGCAGAGCATCCCGCGTGAAAAGCGCAAGGATTTGGCGATGGTCCGTGAGGCGGTGCGCCGCGCCGTCCGTGCCGCTGCCAACGAGGCCTGGGGCAAGAAGCCGATCGTTACCGTGTTCGTAACCCGCACGTGAGGTCAGGGATGCTTGGTCGTCTGAATCATGTCGCTATCGCTGTACCGGATCTTGCCGCAGCGTCTGCGGTCTATCGCGATACGCTCGGTGCGACACTCACCGAGCCGCAGGTTCTGCCGGAGCATGGCGTGACCGTCGTTTTCATCGATGTCGGCAACACCAAGATCGAGCTTCTCGAACCCTTGAATGCGGATTCGCCCATCGCGGCGTTCCTGGCAAAGAACCCGTCCGGCGGCATGCATCACGTCTGCTACGAAGTGGCCGATATTCTGGCGGCACGAAATCAGCTAAAACAGCAGGGCGCCCGTATCCTGGGCGATGGCGAACCGAAAATCGGCGCCCACGGCAAACCGGTGCTGTTTCTTCACCCGAAGGATTTCAACGGGACGCTGATCGAACTGGAGCAAGTCTGACATGCCCATCGCAACTGGAATGGCGATCTATTTCATCTTCTGGTGGCTGACGCTGTTCACCGTGCTGCCGTTTGGCCTGCGCACCCAGGCCGATGAGGATGATGTCACGCTGGGCACGACCGCCAGTGCGCCGCACAAGCACCGGATGGGCCGGGTATTCCTGATCACCACCGCGATTTCAGCCGTGGTTTTTATCCTCTTCTACATCGTCAACCAGAAGCTTGGTTTCGGCGTCGAGAGCATTCCGGTTTTCTTCCCGCAATTGCATTAGGACTGCGGTCTGATCCGGCATCCGCACCGTGGCGTATTGTGCGTGGTTCGACAAGCTCACCATGAGGGAAGTGGTTCGGCTGCAATGCCAAGCGCGGAGACTGCAGAATTGTGCTCCCTGCAATCCTCACTCTCCCTCATGGTGAGCTTGTCGAACCACGCATAACAAGCGTGCAATCGTCAAAAACCGCTTGTCCGCCGATAGTGCGACGATCTCTTGCCAAGGCAGCCCTGACAGATGCCGAAAATACTGCCCATGCATGCCGCCAGCCGCACCAGCGCTTCGCCGCGCGTGAACGGCGCCGCAGCGGCGTAGCTGCACAGTTTGAACACCCGTATCGCCAGCGAGCCGGGGATGCGCAGCAAGGTCAGCGCGCGTTGCTGGTCGAGCTTCCGGCAGGTTTCAACCGAACTGCTGTCCCGGTCACGGCGGAAATGGTAGCCGAGGGTCAGCCGGTCCATCGGCACGGTTTCGTAGGCAATGGCATGCGGCGTCCAGCCGGTCCTGGCGCCGAGTTTTTTGGCTTCCCTGTACAGGCGCCAGTCTTCCCCGCCGGCCAGATCAAGCGTATCGTCGAAACGCAGGCCCGTCCGGTCAAAGAAACTCAGCCTGCCCATCCAGCTGCCGGTTGCCAGCAGAATCCTGTGCGCTTCGTTGCGCTGGCACCGCCGCCGGGCCTTGCGCTCGCTGTCCATGCCCCTGCGGTTGAGACCGGCCCAGACCAGTTGCGCGGAAAACGGCGCGTCGGCGGAAATCGGCGCGGCGCGCACGGGGGAGCCGACGATATCGAGCGTCGAGGCATCCAGTTCCGCCAGCAGTTCAATCAGCCAGTCGGGTTCCACCCGTTCATCATCATCGGCAAATGTCATGAGATCGTGATTGCCGGCCAGGGCGCATGCCAGCGCATGGTTGCGGGCACGGGCAATGCCGAGGCGCGGTTCCACCTCGTACTGGACCGTCCATTGCGGCATGAGCGCCCGGAAATGCGCGATGACATCGTGCAGCGTTGCCTTCTCATTGTTCTCGACGATGAGGAAATGCAGATGGGCACCATGTGGCACGCCCATGGCGGCATAGGACTGCAACAGGTTCTGCAGCATGAACGGACGATTACGTGTAATCGTGCTTATGCATATGCTGCGCTTGCCGGGCTCAGCCGCGCCGCGTGTGTAAATTCCCATGGTTCGTCCCCGAACATTGTAACGTCGCTGATGTGCCAATCCCCGCGCCTGGCACACTGATCCTGCGACGCCAATTTAACAGGCGAAGATGAGCTGAACATTGCGACATTGGTCTAAGATCGCGCTCCGGTGATGAGATGAAATCGCGCGAATCGACGCCGGCATCATCGTGCCGTTGCGGACCTTCCGGATGGAGGGGTTGAAGGGAAATATCCCATCAGGTGTGAAGGCCGGTCGGGGCGAAGCCGCATCTGCCTGCCGCCCAAGTAGTTGCAAAATAGAACTGAAGCAACGCGATCGAGGTGCGGCAGTCTGTGCAACCACCTTTAAGTTTATTTGATAAGTGCTTGTATTGCCGCAACAAGACAAAAAAAATGCAAGGCTCTCGCCTTGCATTGTTAGATCGCGTCTGACCCTATTCCATTTGCATGGTGGCTGCGTATTACCGCGCCAAAGGTCACATCCTCCCAAGACTTTGACCGCGCTGGAAAGCAGAATTATTCTTACTTTCTCATTATGATTAAAAAAATAGCGGACTGCCTTCGAAATGTCACGAAAAATATTCGGTACAGTCATTTTTTGCTTACAAATCTGGCAGCGTAACAAAACTGTCACAAATCTGAGATGTCTCATTTGGCGTTGGCGGGTTCCCAACCCGCTGTTAAGCCGCTAAGAAACATTGCTGCGTCGCGGATTAATCCGGGTTTTGGGCGGGACGCGGCAACACATTTGGCGGCGTATGAGTCTTTCCGGAAATCAGCAACGATTTTTGGGTAATACGCTAACTTTGCACTTGGTTTTGCCTGATTCTTCAAGCATTCAGGCTGTGTTTCAATTTGGTGATCTCAATGCGGCTTTCCCGTTATTTCCTGCCTATCCTGAAAGAAAATCCCAAAGAGGCGGAAATCGTCTCGCACCGGCTGATGCTGCGTGCCGGCCTGATCCGTCAGGAGTCGGCTGGCATCTATGCCTGGCTGCCGGCAGGCCTGCGCATCCTCAACAAGGTGTCCAACATCATCCGCGAGGAACAGAATCGGTCCGGCGCCATCGAGCTGCTGATGCCGACGATCCAGTCCGCCGATCTGTGGCGCGAAAGCGGCCGTTATGACGCCTATGGCGACGAGATGCTGCGCATCAAGGATCGCGGTGACCGCGAGATGCTGTTTGGCCCGACCAACGAGGAAATGATCACCGAGATTTTCCGGGCTTATGTGAAGTCCTACAAGGACTTGCCGCTCAATCTTTATCACATCCAGTGGAAGTTCCGCGACGAACGCCGCCCGCGTTTCGGCGTCATGCGCTCGCGTGAATTCCTGATGAAGGATGCCTACAGCTTCGATATCGATTTCGAAGGCGCCAAGGCCGCCTACAACCGCATGTTCGTGGCGTATCTCCGCACATTCTCGCGCCTCGGCATCAAGGTCATCCCCATGCGTGCCGATACCGGCCCCATCGGCGGCGACCTCAGCCACGAATTCATCATTCTGGCCGAAACCGGCGAGAGCCAGGTCTATTGCGACCGCGCCTATCTCGACCTGCCGGTTCCCGGGGCCGATACCAATTTCGACGATAATGCGCAGGTCGCCGACATCGTGACGAAATGGACGACGCCCTATGCGGCGACGGATGAAATGCACGACGAAGCCGCCTGGGACAAGGTTGGTGCGTCCGAACAGCTTGCCGCACGCGGCATCGAGGTCGGCCACATCTTCCATTTCGGCACCAAATATTCCGAACCGATGGGCGCCAAGGTCACCGGTCCCGATGGCAAGGAACACATGGTTTCCATGGGCTCCTACGGTATCGGACCCTCGCGTGTCATTGCCGCGATCATCGAGGCATCCCATGACGAGAACGGCATCATCTGGCCGAAGGCCGTTGCGCCGTTCGGTGCGGGCATCGTCAACATGAAGCCGGGCGACGAGGCGTGCGACGCGGTATCCGCCAAGGTCTACGAGGCCTTGACCAATGCCGGTCTCGAGCCGCTGCTGGACGATACGGATGATCGTCCCGGTGCGAAATTCGCCAAGATGGACCTGATCGGCCTGCCGACGCAGGTGATCATCGGGCCGCGCGGTGTTGCCGCGGGCGAAGTCGAGATCAAGGATCGCGCGACGGGTGAACGGGAAACCCTGAGCATTGAAGCTGCAATCAACAAGCTTGCAGGCCCCGCTGACTTTCAGGCTGGAACTCTATGACAGAATCGGCCGTCACTGCTGTACAACAGGGTCCCAAGCCGTTCTCTGCCTATGAACGGATGATCGCATGGCGCTATCTGCGCGCCCGGCGCAAGGAAACGTTTATTTCGGTGATCGCCGGTTTCTCCTTCACCGGCATCATGCTCGGCGTGGCGACGCTCATTATCGTCATGGCGGTCATGAACGGTTTTCGCAGCGAATTGCTGACGCGCATTCTCGGCATCAACGGCCATGTCATCATGCAGCCGATGGACCGGCCGCTGGATGACTACGACAATGTGATCAAGCGGATCGATGCGGTTCCCGGTGTTTCCTTCGCCATTCCCGTCGTGGAAGGCCAGGTGCTCGGCCAGGGCAATGTCGGGCAGGGCACCGGCACGCTCGTACGGGGCCTGCGCGAAGAGGATATCAACAAGCTCCAGCTCGTCGCCAAGAACGTCAAGCAGGGCACCTTCGCCAATTTCGACAAGGCGGGCGGCGTGGCCATCGGCACGCGCATGGCGGAAAATCTGGGGCTCGGCATCGGCGACAAGCTGACATTGATGTCGCTGGACGGCGACGTGACGCCGCTCGGCGTTTCACCGCGGGTGAAATCCTATCCGGTCGTCGCCATTTTCCAGATCGGCATGTCCGAATATGACGCCTCGATCGCGCTCATGCCGCTGGATGAAGCGCAACTCTATTTCAACCAGGAGGGCAAGGTCCAGTCCATCGAGATCTTTGCCAACAATCCCGACAATGTCGACGCGCTGAAAAAGCCCATCGAGGATGCGGCGCAGCGTCCGCTGATGCTCACCGACTGGCGCCAGCGCAACGTCACCTTCTTCTCGGCGCTTCAGGTCGAGCGCAACGTCATGTTCATGATCCTGACGCTGATCGTTCTCGTGGCGGCCCTGAACATCATTTCCGGCCTGATCATGCTGGTGAAGGACAAGGGACGCGATATCGCTATCCTGCGAACCATGGGCGCGACGCGCAACTCGGTCATGCGCATCTTCCTGATGACGGGCGCGGCGATTGGCGTGACCGGTACGATTGCCGGCGTGGCCCTGGGTGTCCTCGTCTGCCTCAACGTAGAGCGCATCCGGCAATTCTTCTCCTGGTTGTCTGGTACGACCCTTTTTAATCCGGAGCTTTATTTCCTGAGCACCTTGCCCGCCAAGATGGATTTCAATGAAACCTTCACGGTCATCCTGATGGCGCTTGTCCTGTCGTTTCTGGCAACGCTTTTCCCCGCATGGCGCGCGGCCAAGCTCGATCCCGTTGAAGCCTTGAGGTACGAATAATGTCAGCCGGGCCCATTCTTCAGCTGACCAGCGTCGGCCGCCGGTACAATGAGATCGACCGGGAGCTGGTTATTCTGGACGATGCCAATTTCTCCCTCGGCAGGGGGGAGATGGTCGCGCTTGTCGCGCCGTCGGGCGCTGGCAAGTCGACGCTTCTGCACACGGCGGGTCTCCTGGAGCGGCCTGACAGTGGCGATGTGATTCTGGACGGTCGCGCCTGCGGTTCGCTGTCCGATGAAGAGCGCACCGCCATCCGCCGCAACGACATCGGTTTCGTCTATCAGTTCCACCATCTCCTGCCGGAATTCTCCGCGCTGGAAAACGTGATGATGCCGCAGATGATCCGCGGCATGAAACCGCGCGTTGCTTCCGAACGCGCGCAGCAGCTGCTTGATTACATGAAGGTGGGCGCGCGCGCCTCGCACCGGCCGTCGGAACTGTCCGGCGGCGAGCAGCAGCGCGTCGCCATCGCCCGCGCGGTGGCCAATGCCCCGCTTGTGCTGCTTGCCGATGAGCCCACCGGCAATCTCGATCCGGTGACGTCCTCCTATGTGTTCGAGGCGCTGGAAGCCCTGGTGCGCCAGTCCGGCCTGTCGGCGATGATCGCCACGCACAATCACGAACTGGCCCGCCGCATGGATCGCCGCGTCACGCTCAAGGACGGCAAGATCACCACGGTCTCCTGATCCGTTCACACCATGGAACGCAAACGGGCGCGGAAAAATCCGCGCCCGTTTGCGTTTGGCGGCGCCCGCTCGGCGGCCCGCGTTTTACCCTCTGTTAAGAAATCGACAACCATAGCGCCAATGGCGGCTTTGGTGCGCTTGACTTTGGAACAAAAATAGAACAAAACATATACATAGAGCAAACGAAGAAGGGTTTTACCGATGAGCGAACTTTTCCAGGACGTCATGTCATTCGTTACAGTCAGTCTGTTTATTGCAACATTCGCCATGTGGGTCAGCGTTATCTGAAAGAACCGGCGGGGCCGGGATGACTAGGTTTTCCCTGGTTCCTGGCCCGCGGGCGTCGCCCATCATCATGTCTGGTTCCACATGCGGACAACCGGTTCCGTCAGGTCGTGCTCATAGCCGAGCACGCTGATGCTGGTGGTATCCAGAACGAAAAGCGCGCCGCCTTCGGGCGGCAAGCCAAGCCAGCGGGCCGTAAGCACCCGCAGGAAATGCGAACTCGAGAAGATGAGAATCCTGTCATTCGCCGCGCGGATGGCGTGGATGATCCGGTCGGCACGCGCACCGACATCGGCTGCGGATTCGCCGCCGGGGCAGCCGTCGCGAAAAAGCTGCCAGCCGGGGCGCTCCGCCAGGATCGCCTTGGTGGTGGTGCCCTCATAGGTGCCGTAATCCCATTCCGCCAGATCGTCCTTGATGATGCGGGCGTCGCCAAATCCGGCGAGGGCGCAGGTTTTCGATGCGCGCTGGGAAGGGCTCGACCATACGGCGGAAAAGGCAAGGCCCTGCAGGCGGCCTGCCAGGGTGCGGGCTGCCGCTTCGCCCGCGGCCGTCAGCGGCATGTCGGTCCGGCCGGTGTGCTGGCCGGACAGGCTCCATTCCGTCTGACCGTGCCGCACCAGATAGATTTCGGGATATGCATTGCTCATTCACAGGCCTTTCGGTGGCGCATCACAGGTTGTTCACAGTCGCACGATCGGGTCGTTAAAGTATAGGTGGACACCCCCTGACCATTGTTCGAGAATGCGCGGGTGGTGAATCAGCGCGTTCGCCGGAATTTTCTGGAGATGGATACAGTGGCAGACGGACAGGGCAGACCCGGCGAAGGCAGTGCGGAAAAGCAGGCGCTTCGTTTCGTCCATCTGCGGGTGCATTCCGCCTATTCCCTGCTGGAAGGCGCGCTGCAGGTTGCCAAGGTCATCGATCTCGCCACGTCCAACAAAAGCCCGGCCATCGCCATCACCGACACCAACAATCTGTTCGGGGCGCTCGAATTTGCCCAGAAGGGTTCGAAGTCCGGCTTGCAGCCGATCATCGGCTGCCAGCTCGACATCGCCTTTCACGATCAGGCCGAGGAAAGCCGCAGCGCCAACCGGCGCGAAGCGCTCGGGCTTGCGCCGCTCGTGCTGCTGGCGGCGACGGAAACCGGCTATGCCAATCTCGTCCGGCTTGTCAGCCGCGCCTATCTGGAAACGCCCGCCGGCGATCCCGTCCATGTTGCCGCCTCCTGGCTGCCGGGTCTTTCCGATGGAATCATCGTTCTTTCCGGCGGTCCCGAGGGGCCGATCGCCAAGGCAATCAAGGACGACCGCATCGACCGCGCCCGCCAACGGCTCATCCATCTGCGCTCGCTTTATGGCGACCGGCTCTATGTCGAGCTGCAGCGCCATCGCGGCTATGACCGCGCCCTGGAAGCGACCCATATCGCGCTTGCCTATGAGCTGGAACTGCCTCTGGTTGCCACCAATGACGTGTTCTTTTCCAAGAGCGCCGACTATGAGGCGCATGATGCGTTGCTGGCCATTGCGGCGGGTTCACTGCTTTCCATCGACGATCGCCGCCGCCTGACGCCGGACCATTATCTCAAGACCGAAGACGAGATGGTGGCGCTGTTTGCCGATCTGCCCGAGGCGCTGGAAAATACCGTCGAGATCGCGCTGCGCTGTTCCTATTATCCGAAGAACCGCGCGCCGATCCTGCCACGCTTCACCGGTGAAAGCGACGATCCCGAAGCTGCCCTGCAGGAGGAAGCCGACGAATTGGCCCGGCAGGCGCGGGAAGGCCTGGCAAGCCGCATTGCGACGCTTGGCATGGCTGATGGTCATACGGCGCAGGAATATGCCGAACGGCTGGAATATGAGATTTCCATCATCACCCGGATGAAATATCCGGGTTACTTCCTCATCGTTTCCGACTTTATCAAATGGGCGAAAGCCCATGATATTCCTGTCGGTCCCGGTCGTGGCTCCGGTGCGGGTTCGCTCGTTGCCTATGCGCTGACGATCACCGATGTCGATCCGCTGCGCTTCTCCCTGCTGTTCGAACGCTTCCTCAATCCCGACCGCGTCTCGATGCCCGACTTTGACATCGACTTCTGTCAGGAGCGGCGCGACGAGGTCATCCGCTACGTTCAGGCCAAGTATGGCCGCGATCAGGTGGCGCAGATCATCACCTTCGGAACGCTGCAGGCGCGCGCCGTGCTGCGCGACGTCGGCCGCGTTCTCGAAATGCCCTATGGGCAGGTGGACCGCCTGACCAAGATGGTTCCGGCCAACCCGGCCAATCCGGTGACGCTGGCAAAGGCCATCGAGGATGAGCCGCGCCTGCGCGAAGAACGCGACAAGGAGCCGGTTGTCGAGCGCCTGCTCGACATTGCGCTGAAGCTGGAGGGGCTGTACCGCCACGCCTCGACCCACGCCGCCGGTATCGTCATCGGCGACCGCCCGCTGTCCGAACTCGTGCCGATGTATCGCGATCCGCGCTCGGACATGCCGGTCACGCAGTTCAACATGAAGATGGTGGAAGAGGCCGGGCTGGTCAAATTCGACTTTCTCGGCCTGAAAACCCTGACGGTGCTGCAGACTGCGGTCAATCTGGTCAAGCGGCGCGGCATCACCGTGGATCTGTCCAACCTGCCGCTCGATGACAAGCTCAGCTATGAAATGCTGTCGCGCGGCGAAACGGTCGGCGTGTTCCAGGTGGAAAGCACCGGCATGCGCAAGGCGCTGATCGGCATGAAGCCCGATCGGATCGAGGATATCATCGCGCTTGTGGCGCTGTACCGTCCGGGTCCGATGGAAAACATCCCGACCTACAACGCGCGCAAGAATGGCGACGAGGAGATGGCGTCGATCCATCCCAAGATCGACCATCTCGTCAAGGAAACCCAGGGCGTCATCATCTACCAGGAACAGGTGATGCAGATCGCGCAGGAAATGTCCGGCTATACGCTGGGCGAAGCCGATCTGCTGCGCCGTGCCATGGGTAAGAAGATTCGCTCCGAGATGGACATGCAGCGCGTCCGTTTCGTCGATGGCGCGGTGGAACGCGGTGTGACCAAGCCGCAGGCCAACTTCATTTTCGACCTCTTGGCAAAATTCGCCGACTACGGCTTCAACAAGTCGCACGCCGCCGCCTATGCCATCGTGTCGTTCCAGACCGCCTATATGAAGGCGCATTATCCCGTCGAGTTTCTTGCGTCGTCGATGACCTACGATATGGCGAACACCGACAAGCTCAACGATTTCCGCCGCGAGGCACTGCGGCTGGGCATCGAGGTGGTCACCCCTTCGGTCAACACCTCCTTCCGCCTGTTTGAAGTCGGCGACAACCGCATTTTCTATTCGCTCGCCGCCATCAAGGGCGTGGGCGAGGCGGCGGTCGACCATATTGTCGAGAAGCGCGGTGACACGACCTATGCCAGCCTCGAGGATTTCTGCGAACGCATCGATCCGCGCGTCGTCAACCGGCGCGTGTTTGAAAGCCTGATCAACGCCGGGGCGTTCGACTGCTTCGGGCGGGAGCGCCCGGCGCTCATCGCCGGTCTCGACCGCATCATCGGCCATGCGCAGCGCACGCAGGAAGACAGTGTCAGCGGGCAGGCGGATATTTTTGGCGGCATGGCCGCAGGCGGATCGCAGGGGCTGCAACTGCCCAATGCGGCGCCATGGCTGTCGGCGGAAAAACTGCGGCGCGAGTTCGAGGCGGCGGGCTTTTATCTCTCCGCCCACCCCCTCGATGAATACCGGCCGATCCTCGAAAAGATGCGGGTGCAGAGCTGGGCCGAATTCTCCGCTGCGGTCAAGCGCGGCGCCAATGCCGGACGGCTTGCCGGAACCATCACCGCCAAGCAGGAACGCAAGACCAAGACCGGCAACAAGATGGGCATCATCCAGTTTTCCGATGCTTCAGGTCAGTTTGAGGCAGTGCTTTTCTCCGAGGCGCTGGCACAGTACCGCGATCTCTTGGAGCCGGGACGCTCCGTCGTGGTGACTGTTGGGGCCGAAGACCGGCCGGAGGGCATCAGCCTGCGCATCCAGACGGCGCAGTCGCTTGAGGATGAAGCCACGCGCATGCAGAAGGCCTTGCGCCTCTATATGCGCTCCAGCGAGCCGCTGAGCGCCATCACGCCCTATCTCGCCCCGCAGAATGACGGCCAGATCGTCTCGCTCATCCTGATCAAGGAGAATGGCGCCAGCGAAGTGGAGATCGAACTGCCGAACCGCTATCGCGTCGGCCCGCAGGTCGCCAGCGCCATGAAGGCCATTCCCGGCGTGGTCGATGTGGAGATGGTTTAGGCGCAGCCACCGACGCACTGAGGCCGGTTGGACTGTATCGATCGATCCCTCCCAAACCGCAAGATCGGTCGAGCGCTGTATATCCGCAAGGGGCTAGCTGGTGGCGCCACGGAGGAACAGGCGATGAAGGCGGCACTTGAAAACTACCATGCCCGGATGCAACGGGTGCTGGATCACATCGAACAGCATCTCGACGATGATCTGGGTTTGGAAGCGCTGAGCGGCGTTGCCGCGTTCTCGAAATACCATTTCCACCGGCAGTTCATGTCCACCTTCGGGTTGTCAGTGCATCGCTATGTGCAGCTTGCCCGTATGAAGCGCGCTTCGTATCGGCTGGCCTACATAGACGCCCAGAGCGTCACGGATATAGCGATGGATGCCGGTTACGACGCACCCGATGCCTTCGCCCGCGCCTTCCGGCAACGGTTCGGGCAATCGCCTTCGTCGTTCAGAAAATCTCCCGATTGGGAGCCGTGGCTTGCGGCCTTCGGGCCTTTTGACAATGCGAGGAGCAAGCTCATGCAGAAGACTTTTACCATCAGTGACGTGACGATTCGCGCTGTGGCCCCGACGCCGGTGGCGATCATGGAACATCGGGGTGACCCCGCGATGATCGGTGCCACCATCCAGCGGTTCATCGCATGGCGCAAGGCCGCTGGCCTGCACCCCAGGACAAGTCCGACTTTCACGGTCTGGCGTTCCGAGCGGCGTCCCGCGTCGCCTGCCGATTATAGCATGGACCTTTGTGTCGGCAGCGACCAGCCGATCGATGTGAACGGCGAGCAGATCAAGGCCGGCGAGATTCCCGGTGGTCGCTGTGCGGTGCTGCGCGTCGTTGGCAACACCGACAATCTGGAGCCCGCCGCGCTCTATCTGTATCGTGACTGGCTTCCGGCCAGCGGCGAGGAAGCGCGCGACTTCCCGATCTATTGCCAGCGTCTGAGCTTCTTCCCGGAGGTGCCGGAGCATGAGGCGGTTGCGGACCTGTTTCTGCCGCTGAAATAGCGCCGGTCAATGGTGGCTTGGCCATCTCTCCTTCGCTTTGCTGCAAAAGGCATCCCGCGTGGTGCGTGGTTCGACAAGCTCACCATGAGGGAGCGTGAGGATTGCAGGGAGTTGTATCCTGCAGGATTGCTCATACCTCGATGTTTCCGAATAGCCTTGCAGCCCACCCAGCCCCTCATGGTGAGCTTGTCGAACCACGCACAAATGGTCTTGCAGCAGGGCCGGATTCAATCTTTTAAACAAATCTGACAAACCTTTGAATCCAATCAATCAATCTCGTCCGGGACCGGCCGTGTCCTTTGCCTGATCTTGCCGAAGGTATAGCCGGTTTCAACGGCGTTGTTGCCGAACTTTCCGCGCAGCTTGTCGATGGCCGTCTCCGCAACGGCCCGCTTGGTCGCCTGCACATCGACGAGATCGAGCGGATCGGCGCGGCCATCGTCACTGAGGTCACTCACGCCGATGCCGATGAGCCGGAACCGCGTGCCGTCGATCTCCTTTTCCAGCAGCGCCAGTCCCGTGCGGAAAATCCGGTCGGCAAGCTGAGTCGGGTCGGCCAATTGGCGATTGCGGGTTTTCAGCTTGAAATCGCGGGATTTGAGCTTGAGAACCACTGTCCTGCCGGCAATGTCGGCGGCCTTCAGGCGGCGTGACACCTTTTCGGAGAGCGAGCGCAGAATCGGAACCAGCTCTTCCAGCGTGCCGATATCCTCGTTGAACGTCGTTTCCGCCGATACGCTCTTGGATTCGCCGTCCGGTTCCACCCGGCGCGTGTCGATACCGCGCGACAGCTGGTAGAGGCGCTGGCCCATGCTGCCATAGGCGGCCATCAGCGCGCCAAGCTCCATGGTCTGCAATTGGCCGATGGTGCGGATGCCGTCCCTCTCCAGCGTGGCGGCAAACACCTTGCCGACGCCCCAGATCATCGTCACCGGCTTGTCATGCAGGAAATGCGGGGTTTCCGCTTCGCCGATGACGGAAAAGCCGCGCGGCTTGTCAAAATCCGAGGCGATTTTTGCCAGGAACTTGCAATAGGAGAGGCCGACGGAAACCGACAGGCCCATTTCCTTCTCCACCCGGTTGGAAAACTGCGCCATGACCCGCACCGGCGGATCGTGGTGCAGGCGCTGCGTGCCTGACAGGTCGAGAAACGCCTCGTCGATCGACAGCGGTTCCACCTGCGGCGTCAGATCGCGCATCATCTGGCGGATTTCGCGCCCCACGCGCACATATTTTTCCATGTTCGGGCTGATCACCACCGCATGCGGGCAGGCCTCCAGCGCCTTGAACATCGGCATTGCGGATTTCACGCCATGAATGCGCGCGACATAACAGGCGGTGGAGACCACACCGCGCTTGCCGCCGCCGATGATGACGGGCTTGTTGCGCAGCTCCGGATTGTCGCGTTTTTCCACCGAGGCATAGAATGCATCGCAGTCCACATGGGCAATGGAGAGCCTGTAGAGTTCCGGATGGCGCAGCAGGCGCGGGCTGCCGCATTGCTGGCAGCGGCGTCCGGCCGAGGTCTGCGCTGTCAGACAGTCGCGGCAGAATCCAAATTCAGGATCGTTGAGGGGGGCCATGATGCTCGGAACATAAATAGAACATGCCGAACTTACTGAAGAGACAGGCCTCTTGCAAGCCGTTTGCGCGTTAGTACACATCCTCCTGCCGTCCGCCCGGCAGCAGCCGCAGCGCCTGCTGGAACAGGGCAGGGTCGGTCTCTGTCGCCTCGCAATAGCGCATCAGCGTCGGTTCATGCGCCAGGTAGAACTGCAGCACGCCGGCCAGAAATCCCGGCTCCTGCGCCGCCTGGCGGATTTGATCCGCCGTGATGCCCGTAAGGGCAAGAAAGCGCGGCAGCAATTCACTGTCCTGCGCCAGGAAAACCAGGGCATTGATCGCCAGATCCTGTGCATTCTCAAGGTTCATCTGCTGTTTCATTCTGCCTGTCTGTCCCGAAATGTGTGTTCATCCGAACACCCTTGAAAACAATATTCCCGTTTGACCGCCCGCCGCGACCCCATTGCAGGCGGAGGGGCCAATGACCAATTGAATCTCTACAAAAGAAGATGTTCAATAAAGCCTTGGTTAAACATGATCTGCAGCATTTTTTGACCGCCGTGAAGAGTTACCTTTTCATCAATCAAAACGCGCTATTACTTGCATCCATTCAATGATGCTGCGGTGGGAGCCTTGTCAAGGCGGCAATCCCACGCCACGCATGATCAACGGGACGTTGCCAATGGTGAAGAAAGTCATGATTGTCGAGGACAATGAGCTCAACATGAAGCTCTTCCGCGACCTTATCGAAGCCAGCGGCTATGAAACGATCCGTACACGCAACGGTCTCGAAGCCCTCGATCTGGCGCGCGAGCATCGCCCCGATCTGATCCTCATGGATATCCAGCTGCCGGAGGTTTCCGGGCTCGAAGTGACCAAATGGCTGAAGGCGGATGATGATCTGCATGTGATCCCCATCATCGCCGTCACGGCCTTCGCGATGAAGGGCGACGAGGAACGTATCCGGCAGGGCGGCTGCGAGGCCTATATATCCAAGCCGATTTCCGTGCCGAAATTCATCGAAACCATCAAATCCTACCTTGGTGACGCATGAGCCGTCAGTTTTCCCGGAGAAGTGAACTATGACGGCCCGCATACTTGTCGTAGATGATGTTCCTGCCAACGTGAAGCTTCTGGAAGCGCGGTTGAGCGCCGAATATTATGAAGTCGTGACGGCGTCGAACGGCTATGAAGCGCTGGAGTTCTGCGAAAACAACAGCGTCGATGTCATCCTTCTCGATGTCATGATGCCGGGCATGGACGGGTTCGAGGTCTGCCGCCGGCTGAAATCGCAGCCCGCCACCGCGCATATCCCGGTCATTCTGGTGACAGCGCTCGATCAGGATATGGACCGGATCACCGGCTTGAATTTCGGCGCCGATGATTTTCTCACCAAGCCGGTCAACGACCTGCAATTGCTTGCCCGGGTGAAAAGCCTGGTGCGGCTGAAGAATCTCACCGACGAATTGCGGCTGCGGGTGGCAACGACCCGCGATGTCGGCCTTGAATCCATCCTGCGCTTTCCCAGCGGCGTCGAAGCCATAGCCCGGGATGCCAAGGTGCTGCCCATCGACGAGCGGCCCGGCAGCGTAGAACGAA
>NZ_CABSQF010000021.1:0-82534 GCF_902479695.1 uncultured Phyllobacterium sp.
GGGCGACACCGATGCCGACGATGTGCTGAACGACCGCACGCGGTTCGGCGCCATCCTGGAAAGCTTTGTCGTGTCGGAAATCTTCAAGCTGGCGGCCTGGTCGGAGCGCCGCCTGACCTTTTCGCATTACCGCACCAAGGATCAGGACGAGGTCGATCTGGTCATCGAGGACAGGCGCGGCCGGGTCATCGGCATCGAGGTCAAGGCGGCGGCCACCGTGCGCCAGCAGGATCTGCGCGGGCTGCGCCAGCTGCAGGAGGCGGTCGGCGACCGCTTCGTCCACGGCATCGTGCTGCACGATCACGACCGGATAACGCCCTTCGGTGAAAAGCTGCATGCAATGCCGCTGTCCAGCCTGTGGTTGAGTTAAGTCAGCGCAGGATGCTTGCGGGATGCGGCAAATGTTTCTATGGATGAGCGGGATAGCCGCAGCCGCTATCTGCCTCTTTTCCCATCCGAAACTTAGCTGGCATCAATAAAATATTGAAGCTGTTTCGCTCATGTCTGCGGAAATCATGGCCTAGCATCGCCGCGCCGGAAGACGCACTATCAGCCCCGCAGTGGAAGCACTGAGGAGAGGCTGGCCGTGGAGGAGCTGCGCCAGTTTTCTCTTGATTGAAGACGTTCGAAAACTCAAAACAGGCAGCCATGCGACTCGCCGATCCAGGGGGTCACGCAGCAACCGGAGACTCGGCGAGAGCCAGGGGGAGGAATCATGCTCGAAAAGCTTTTCAAGCTACGAGAACACAACACATCCGCACGCATTGAAATGCTCGCGGGACTGACGACGTTCCTGACGATGTCGTACATCATCTTCGTCAATCCGGAGATTTTGTCGTCCACGGGAATGGACCGCAATGCCATCTTTGTCGCCACCTGTATCGCCGCGGCGGTCGGATCGCTGGTCATGGCGCTTGTCGCCAACTGGCCCATCGGCATGGCGCCGGGTATGGGCCTCAATGCCTTCTTCGCCTTCACGGTCGTGGCGGCGATGGGCTTCAGCTGGCAGCAGGCGCTGGGTGCCGTTTTCATTTCCGGATGTATTTTCATCCTGCTCACCGTTACGGGCGTGCGCAGCTGGCTTGTTGCCGGCATTCCCAAATCGCTGCGCAGTTCCATTGCGGCGGGCATCGGCCTCTTCCTTGCCTTCATAGCGCTGAAGAATTCCGGGATCATCGTCGCCAACCCCGCCACCTTCATCGGTCTGGGCCACCTCGGCAGCACGCCCGCCCTGTTCGCCATGCTGGGCTTCTTCATCATCGCGGCGCTCGATGCCCTGAAGGTGCGCGGTGCGATCCTCATCGGCATTCTTGTGGTCACCGTCCTGTCGATGGCCGTGGGCGCCAGCGAGTTCAAGGGTGTGTTTTCCGCCCCGCCGAGCCTCGCGCCGACATTCCTGCAGCTCGATATCATGGGCGCCCTGCATACGGGCCTCCTGCAGGTGATCCTGGTGTTCGTGCTGGTCGAGGTGTTCGATGCCACGGGAACGCTGATCGGCGTGAGCAAGCGTGCCGGCCTGATCGAGGAGGGGAAACCCAACCGTCTCGGACGCGCCCTGTTTGCCGACAGCACCGCCATCGTGGCCGGTTCGCTGCTGGGCACCAGCAGCACCACCGCCTATGTCGAAAGCGCATCGGGCGTTCAGGCCGGCGGTCGGACCGGATTGACGGCACTCACCATTGCCGTCCTGTTCCTGGCGGCCCTGTTCATCTCGCCGCTGGCCGGTTCCGTTCCGGGTTATGCCACGGCACCCGCCTTGCTCTACGTCGCCGGCCTGATGATGCGTGAACTCACCGACATCGAATGGGGTGATGTGACCGAGGCAACCCCGGCGGCACTGACCGCGCTGATGATCCCGTTCACCTACTCGATCGCCAACGGTCTTGCCTTCGGCTTCATCAGCTACGTCGTGATCAAGACGTTCACCGGCCGGGTCAAGGACGTGCATCTGGCAACCTGGCTCGTGGCGATCCTGTTTGTCGTCCGGTACACCTTGTTTCCTGTGTGAAAAAGCGGCCCGGATGCATGCCGTATCCGGGCCAGACTGTTTGCAGGCTTAAGCGAAGGACACGTCAATGACTGTGGAAAGACCAACGACCGCGACGATCGATGCACTGCTCGACGCGATGGAGCATCACATCATTCCGATGACGGAAAAGGGTGTGGCGGCAGGCAACAAGATTTTCGGCGCCGCCTTGCTGCGCAAGTCGGATCTGTCGCTCGTTCTGGCGGAGACGAACAACGAGACGGAAAACCCGCTCTGGCACGGCGAGGTGCATACGCTCAAGCGCTTCTACGAAGTGAACCCGGACAAGCGCCCGGACCCCAGGGATCTCATCTTCCTGTCGACTCACGAACCCTGCTCGATGTGCCTTTCGGCCATCACCTGGGCCGGCTTCGACAATTTCTACTATTTCTTCAGCCATGAGGATTCCCGCGATGCCTTCGCCATCCCGCATGACCTGAAGATTCTGAAGGAAGTCTTCACGCTGGAGCCCGGCGGTTACAACACTGAAAATGCGTTCTGGAAAAGCTATGCCATCCACGCGCTGATTGCGGCGCTGCCGGAGCCGGACCGGGGCAGGCTGCATGCCCGTGCCGCCCGGATCGCCAAGAAATATGCGGATCTGTCGAACCAGTATCAGGCGGGCAAGGATCAGAATTCGATCCCGCTGAACTAGGGGATCGACCCATCGATACATGGACGGGACGGGGTTTGCGCCCCGTCTCGTCTGTTTTGGCTAGCTGCTGCCGAGAAGTGGCAGTGTCCGCAGCGATTTTGCCAGCCGGATAGCGCTCCACGGCATGTATTCGGCGATCGCCAGCCCGACGATATCGGCTTCGGCATCCACGGCCCGCAGAATTCCGGCCACGTCCTCGAAGCGCATCCGGCCTTTCGCGACGCCGTCAAAGGCATCCGGACTGGCAGCGGGGTCCTGCGAAAGAAGGAAATCGTAGAAAGCGGGATCGAGCACATCGAGGTCGAAATGCACCGCCACCTTCCTGGCGCCGGACGCGCGTAGCCAGGCGAGGACGGGCTCTGCCGAACCCGCCAGGTCTTCCGGGCTGAGCCGCGCGAGGCCGTGCTTCGGGATGAAATCGGTTTCGAACGGGGTGGTTTCGGTCAGGCCGACATAGAGGATCTGGCTGGCCTTCACCGGCTTGGGCACGGCGGCCACGAAATCCGGATCGCCCATGCCCATCAGCATGGCAAGGACATGCGCGTGGGCGTTGCGGAACTGCTGCGGTCCCATCACGTCGGGGTGGGCATCCACCCAGAGGATAGCGAGATCGTCGCCGTATCTTGCATTGAGATAGGCAATCGGCGCGAGGTCGATGAGGCAATCGCCCCCAAGGGTGACAATGGCCTCGGGATCGTGCCGGGCGATGGATGCGCTGGTTGCGGCGACGAGATCGAGCAGCGGCTGGCGGGAGACGATGCCCCGCTCGACCGGCCGCACGGCGTCATCGGCCTCCGGCACGGCCACCGTCTCTGCCGGCCCCGGCGCCTGCGGGGCCAAGGCAGCGAGCACGCGGGCGCCGATTGCATAGTCGGGATGATCGCCGCCCTGCCATTGCGGCAGGTTCAGGCGCAGAATATTCATCGGATCGATGGTCATGGGTTCACTCTTTCCTGTGGGAGACGTGCAGCCGGATGGGCTCCGGCGGCGCTGAAAGCAGGAAATAGGTGATTGAAATCGGAAACAAAATGCCGCATTCATGGCATCACCGTCCATAAGCATGGACAATCGTTCTCACGTGGAGAAACGCGGTGAATCAGCTGCTTGCGATGCGCGCCTTCATACGGGTCGTTGAATCCGGTTCCTTCCGGGGCGCCGCCAACCAGCTGCTGCTGCCGCGCTCGACGGTGAGCAAGCTCGTGACCGATCTGGAAAAGCATCTCGGCACCCGGCTGATGCACAGGACCACCCGCCACGTCGCGGTGACACCGGAGGGCGAGGAATATTACCGGCATGCGGCCCGTCTGGTGGCGGAGATCGACGAGGCCGACGGTGCGGTGCGCGGCAGCAAGCTGACACCGCGAGGGCATCTGCGTATCGAATCCACCGCCACGTTCGCGCAGAATATCCTGATCCCGCACCTGCCGGATTTCCATGCGCAATACCCGCACATCACCATTGCCTTGGGCACCAGCAACCGAACGGCGAACATCGTCGGCGAGGGCGTGGATTGTGCGATCAGGGCCGGGGACATCGGCGACCTGTCCCTCGTGGCACGGCACCTGTTCGATGCCGGGTTCGTGACATGCGCGTCGCCCGCCTATCTCGAGCGCATGGGGACGCCTGCGGCCCCGCAGGAGCTCGCGGGCCGCCACTGCAAGGTTGGCTTCTTCTCGCATGCGGATGGCAAGGCCAAGCCGATGCTGTTCGTGAAACCCGGTGACAGGTTCACCGTCAGCGAGCTGCAATTCTCCGCCAATGAGGACAATGGCCAGATCGCCATGATGCTGGCCGGGCTGGGTATCGGACAGAATCTCAGGCCGTTCGTCCAGCCTTACCTGGAGTCCGGGCAACTCGTTGAAATCCTCGGCGAATGGAGCCATCCGCCGCTGCCGTTCCATGTGGTGTATCCGCCCGGCAGGCATCAGAGCGCCCGGCTGAAGGCCTTCATCCAGTGGCTTATCGAGCGCTTCGGGAAAGGCGGCGTGCCGCCGGCCACGCTCAGCGGACGATGAACGGTTCGGGGTAAAAATGTTCCTCGAGATTGTTGCCGTCGCCGCCGCGATCCACGACGATAAAATCCGAGATGCCGCCGAGGGGCGTGAGGATGCCATGCCAGATATTGCGATGGATGTTCACACCCTGTCCCGGTCCCGTCAGGAAGGCGATGGGATCGCCCGCCCCGCCGGGCAGATCATGGGCAACCACGACCAGCAACGGATGGGCGGACAGCGGCATGAAGGCCTGGCTGCCGAGCGGATGCCGTTCCACCATCGTCAGCGTCAGCGGCAAATCATAGGGCTTGCCGCGCAGGAGGCTGATCAGCACGCGCGGGTTTTCCCCGGTTGTCTCGACCTTCGCCAGGTCGTGATAGCGCGTGCACATGCCGTGATTGATGGGAAAGCTGGATGATCCCTCCACCTCGATCACGTCGCCAAAGGGCTGGAACGCTTCGCGGGTAAGGGGCTGTATCCGAATCGCGCGCGTGGCTGTTGAACCTGACATGGTCATCCCTCAGTTTGGCAGCATGCCCTGCAGGCGGAGAAACGCGATCCGCTCCACCTGCCGGCAGGCGGTGTTGAATTCGGTTTCCCGGTCGTTCTTGACGCGTGCCCTGAAGGCTTCAAGGATGCCATCCTTGCTGTGGTCCTTGACCGCGATGATGAAGGGGAAGCCGAAGGTTTCGACGTAGAGGCCGTTGAGCGCTTCGAACTGCGCGCGCTCCGCGTCGGTCAGGGCATCGAGACCGGCGGATGCCTGTTCCTGCGTGGAACTTTCCGTCAGCCGCTTGGCCTGCGCCAGTTTTCCGGCCAGATCCGGGTGGGCGGTAAGCACGGCAAGCCGTTCCTCCGCCGACGCGCCGCGGAAAACGGTGGTCAGCAGGGCATGCAGCCCCGCTGCCGTGTCGTGCCCATGGGAAAGCTCACAGGCAAAGGCGCGCTGCGCGATCCATTCGGAATGTTCGAACACGCCGCCAAAGCGCGCCACGAATGCTGCTTCCGCCAGTCCCGACGGGCGCGGTTCGCCGGATGGCTGCGGATGGGTTTCTGCCCAGTGCCGGGCAATGTCGATGCGCCGCGCCAGCCAGACATGGCTGTGGCTCTGCACATAGTCGATGAACCTTGCGACGGCGGCCGCGCGCCCCGGCCTGCCGGCAAGGCGGCAATGCAGGCCGATGCTCATCATCTTGGGAGAACCCGCTTCGCCTTCGGCGTAGAGCGTGTCGAAACTGTCCTTCAAATAGGAGAAGAACTGCTCGCCGGAATTGAAGCCCTGCGGCGTGGCGAAGCGCATGTCATTGGCATCCAGCGTATAGGGGATGATCAGCTGCTGCCGGCCGGCGGCCTCGTGCCAGTAGGGCAGGTCGTCGGCATAGGAATCCGACACATAGTCGAAGCCGCCTTCCTCTGTTGCAAGGTCGACCGTGTTGACCGAGCAGCGGCCGGTGTACCAGCCCTTCGGCCGCTCGCCGGTGATATCCGTGTGGATGCGGATGGCCTCGCGCATATGCTCGCGCTCCGCCTCCCTGGTGTAATCCTTGTATTCGATCCACTTCAGCCCGTGCGAGGCGATCTCCCAGTCCGCATCCAGCATGGCGCGGACCTGTGCCGGCGAGCGCTGCAGGGCGGTTGCCACGCCATAGACCGTCACCGGCACGTTCTTGCCGGTGAACAGGCGGTGCAGACGCCAGAAACCGGCCCGCGCGCCATATTCGTAGATCGATTCCATGTTCCAGTGCCGCTGGCCCGGCCAGGCCTGCGCGCCGACGATTTCCGAGAGAAAGGCTTCCGACGCGGCATCCCCGTGCAGGACGCAGTTCTCGCCGCCTTCCTCGTAGTTCACAACGAACTGGACAGCGATTTTTGCGCCGTCCGGCCAATGGGCCTGCGGCGGGGTTTCTCCATATCCATGCAAGTCTCTGGGATATCTCATGGCAGCGATCCGTCCTCCACTCTGCTGGTCCGATCCCATGAATAATCAAATAAGCCGAGATGCATTCCCCCAGAAAATTTTGAAAGTCCTGTAAGGAAGCGCTGCCTACTGCGCCGCCGCGGCGCCGGGCAAACTGGGCGATGCAAAAGTGGAAAATCCGCCTTGGGAGGGAGGAACGCTCATGAGTTCTCAGAACGAAACGACAGGCCGTCTGACGACGCATGTGCTGGATACCGCCAGCGGCAAGCCTGCCGCCAACCTGCGGGTCGATCTTCTGCGTCTTGACGGCGAGCAGTTCTCGGCACTGCGCAGCACGCGCACCAATGAGGACGGACGCTGCGATGCACCGCTTCTGGCCGGCGCGGAGATGCGTGCCGGCACCTACGAGCTGCGTTTTCATGTGGGCGCCTATCTCGGCGGGCAGACCGATGGCGCCGTGCCGTTCCTCGATGTGGTGCCGATCCGCTTCGGCATCGGGGACGAGGCCGCGCACTACCACGTGCCGCTGCTCGTCGCGCCCTATGCCTACTCGACCTATCGCGGGAGCTGACCGGCCATGGATATCCAGACCCGCACCAGCCTCCGCTTCCTGCTCAATGACCGGCTTGTCGAACTGACCGATGTGGCGGCAACCCAGACGCTGCTCGATTTCCTGCGCCTCGATCGCCGGTTGCGCGGCACGAAAGAAGGCTGCGCCGAAGGTGATTGCGGCGCCTGCACCGTCCTGGTCGGCCGCCTGACCCATGGCCAGCTGACCTATGAATCGGTCAATGCCTGCATCCGTTTTGTCGGCTCGCTCGATGCCTGCCATGTCGTCACGGTCGAGGCGCTTGCCGCAGCCGACGGTACGCTGCATCCGGTGCAGCAGGCGATGGTCGACACCCATGCTTCCCAGTGCGGCTTCTGCACACCCGGTTTCGTCATGTCGCTCTACGGCCTGTGGATGCACAATCCGAGCCCGGCGGTGCGCGACATCGAGAAGGCGCTGCAGGGCAATCTGTGCCGCTGCACCGGCTATGCCGCCATCATCCGCGCGGCGCAAAGCGTGTCGGCGCGCAATGCCGGCCATGATCCGCTTGTCGCCGAGCGCGCACGGGTCATCGAACAGCTGCAGACGCTGAGGGACGGCAGGCGCGTCGATATCGGCGAAGGGAAGCAGCGTTTTATCCTGCCCGCCGATGTGGATGATTTCGCCGCTGTTCTCGACGCCAATCCCGGCGCAACCATCGTTGCCGGTTCGACCGATGTCGGGCTGTGGGTGACGAAATTCATGCGGGAGATCGGCCCCGTCATTTTCACCTCGCATCTGGACGGGCTGCGCCGGATCACGGCGGACGAGAACGGGCTGACGCTCGGTGCCGGTGTGAGCTACACCGATGCCTATCCGGTTATCTCGGAACATTTCCCGCAATTGTCGGAGTTGTGGAACCGCATCGGCGGCGAGCAGGTGCGCAATATGGGCACGATCGGCGGCAATGTCGCCAATGGTTCGCCCATCGGCGATACGCCGCCGGCGCTGATTGCGCTCGGCGCAAGCGTGCACCTGCGCAAGGGGCCGAACCGCCGAACCGTGCCGATGGAAAAATACTTCATCGACTATGGCAAACAGGACCGCGTGCCGGGAGAATTCGTCGAGGCGATCCACATTCCCGCGCTCAAGCCGGGCGAACTGTTCGCCGTCTACAAGATATCGAAACGGCTCGATGAGGACATTTCGTCGGTGTGCGGTGCGTTCAAGGTCATGCTTCACATGGACGGCAAAGTGCAGGCGGCCACGATTGCCTTTGGCGGTATGGCAGGGACGCCAAAGCGCGCGACCGCCGTCGAGGCGGTGCTGACCGGTTCTTCGTGGGATGACGCGACCATTGAGCGGGCAATGGCGGCCTTTACAGCGGATTTCACGCCGCTGACCGACTGGCGCGCCTCGGCGGACTACCGGCTTTTGACCGCCAGGAACCTGCTGCGCCGCTTCCATCTGGAGACCACGGGCGAAGACAATATCCGGCTGAACCGTTATGCCGCGGTTGCGGGCTAGGAGGATAGCATGAATTCGATCCAGCCGATGGCCCGCATCAAGGGCGGGGTGCACGAACAGCAGCCGCATGAATCCGGCCACAAGCACGTTTCCGGTTCCGCCGAATATATCGATGACATGCCCGAACCGGCCGACACGCTGCACGCCTATCTCGGCCTGTCGCAGCGTGCCCATGCAGACATCGTGTCGATTGATTTCGAAGCGGTCAGGGCGTGTGCGGGTGTCATCGGTGTCCTGACGGTGGACGATATCCCCGGCCACAATGATGTGAGCCCGGCCGGCAAGCATGACGATCCGGTCTTTGCGGTGGGCAAGGTGGAATTCCATGGCCAGCCGATGTTTGCCGTCATTGCCGAAACGCGGCAGATTGCCCGGAATGCGGCCGCGAAGGTCAGGGTGGAATACCGCGATCTCGACCACGCCATCGACGTGCTCGACGCCGAAAAAGCCGGCTATCCGCTGGTCATCGATCCGCTCAAGCTCGAGCGCGGAGATATTGCCGAGGGGCTTGCCAAGGCAACGAACCGGCTGAGCGGTGAAATGCGCATCGGCGGCCAGGATCATTTCTATCTCGAAGGCCACATCGCCTTTGCCATGCCGGGCGAGGATGACGAGGTGACGGTGTATTCTTCGACCCAGCACCCGAGCGAGACCCAGCACATGGTCGGCCATGTTCTCGGCGTGCCCGCCAATGCGGTCACGGTCAATGTGCGGCGCATGGGCGGCGGTTTCGGCGGCAAGGAAACGCAGGCCAATCTGTTTGCCGCTGTCGCAGCGGTTGCGGCGAAGAAATACAAGCGGGCGGTTAAAATCAGGCCGGACCGCGATGACGATATGGTTGCCACGGGCAAACGCCACGATTTCCATGTGGCCTATGAACTGGGCTTTGACGATGACGGCCGCATCGAAGCGGTGGACGCGACGTTTTCGGCGCGCTGCGGTTTCTCCGCCGATCTGTCCGGACCGGTCACCGACCGCGCGCTGTTCCACGCCGACAATTGCTATTTCTATCCCAATGTCCGCCTGCGTTCGCGGCCGCTCAAGACCAATACGGTGTCCAACACGGCGTTTCGCGGTTTCGGCGGGCCGCAGGGCATGGTCGGCGGCGAGCGGATGATCGAGGATATCGCCTATGCGCTGGGGAAGGACCCGCTGGAGATCCGCAAGGCCAATTTCTACGGCGATGCCGGCAGGAACGTCACGCCGTACCATCAGACCGTCGAAGACAATATCATTCCGCAGATCGTCGCCGAACTGGAGGCATCGTCGGACTACGCGGCGCGGCGCGCGGCGGTTCTTGCCTTCAACCGCGACAGCCGCATCATCAGGCGCGGCATCGCGCTGACGCCGGTCAAGTTCGGCATCTCCTTCACCAAGACCGAATACAACCAGGCGGGTGCGCTGGTGCATGTCTACAGCGACGGTTCGATCCATCTGAACCATGGCGGCACGGAGATGGGGCAGGGGCTCTACACCAAGGTGGCGCAGGTGGTGGCCGACGAGTTCCAGGTCGATCTCGACCGCGTCAAGGTGACCGCGACGACCACGGCGAAGGTGCCGAACACATCGGCGACGGCGGCATCGTCCGGGTCGGATCTCAACGGCATGGCCGCGGCCAATGCGGCGCAGCAGATCAAGGCGCGGCTGGTGGATTTTGCCGCCGAACATTATGCGGTTGCAAAGAGCGAAGTCTTCTTCGAACCCAACGCGGTCCGGGCCGGCAATCGCCTTATCCCGTTTCCCGATTTCATCCGGACGGCCTATGGCGCGCGCGTGCAGCTGTCGGCGGCGGGTTTCTACAAGACCCCGAAAATCCACTGGAACCGCGCGGAAGGCAGAGGCCGGCCGTTCTATTACTTCGCCTATGGCGCTTCGGTCTCGGAAGTCAGCATCGATACGCTGACCGGCGAATATCAGGTGGACCGGACAGATATCCTGCACGACGTCGGAAAATCGCTCAATCCGGCGCTCGATCTCGGGCAGGTTGAAGGCGCCTTCGTGCAGGGCATGGGTTGGCTGACCACCGAGGAGCTCTGGTGGGACGCCAAGGGACGCCTGCGCACCCATGCACCCTCCACCTACAAGATCCCGCTCGCCTCGGACCGTCCGCGCCAGTTCAACGTGGAACTGGCCACATGGTCCATCAATCGCGAGGAGACGATCCGCCGTTCCAAGGCGGTCGGCGAGCCGCCGTTCATGCTGGCCATCTCCGTGCTCGAGGCAATCTCCATGGCTGTCGCCAGCGTTGCCGACTACCGGGTCGCGCCGCGCCTCGATGCCCCGGCAACGCCGGAACGCGTGCTGATGGCGGTCGAACGGCTGCGCGCTGCGCGAAACGGGAAGTGAGCGTCCCATGCCGTCGAACCGCGATGATATCAGGGATTTTCTCAACCGGCGCAAACATGTGGTGCTGGTCGAGGTGAAATCCGCCAGCGGCTCGACGCCGCGCGAAGCGGGCGCCTGGATGCTGGTTGCGGTCGATTGCATTTTTGGAACCATCGGCGGCGGCCAGCTCGAATTCATGGCCATCGACCACGCGCGGCGGCTGCTCAATGAGGGCGGGGCGGATGCGGACGATATTTCCGTTCCGCTCGGACCGGAGATCGGACAATGCTGCGGCGGGCGGGTTGCCCTCGGCTTCAAGCGGGTGGACAGGCCCCTGCGCTCGGCACTGGTGGAAAAGGTCGACCTGGAAATCGCCCAGCGCCCGCATGTCTACATCTTCGGGGCGGGGCATGTCGGCGACGCGCTGGCCATGGCCCTGTCGCTGGTGCCGCTGCGCATCGTTCTCGTCGACGCGCGCGAGATCGAACTGTCCGCCACGCGGGTCCCCGGCATCGAAACCTGCCTGACGGCGATGCCGGAAATGGTGGTGCGCGATGCCCCGGCGGGCAGCGCCTTCGTTGTCCTCACCCATGACCATGCGCTGGATTTTCTCATTACCGCCGAAGCCCTGGCGCGGGGCGATGCCGCCTATGTCGGCATGATCGGTTCGAAGACCAAGAAGGCGACCTTCCGCAGCTGGCTCGAGCGGGAAGTCGGCCGCCCGGACATTTTTGACGGGCTTGTCTGCCCGGTGGGGGGAACCGCGGTCAAGGACAAGCGCCCCACCGTCATTGCGGCGCTGGCGGCAGCCGAGATCATGACCTCAGCCCTTAACCACAGGATCGGCGAGGAGCGCCTGCCCAAGCAGAAGGCACGCCTGCACGCCTGATGCCTATTCGAGCATGGCGCTGATCAGCCGCTGGCAGCGCTCGGTCATGAAATCGATCATCAGCCGCACCTTCGGGTCCTGGAACCGCTTGTGCGGATAGATCGCCGCAAGCTGGATGCTGACCGGCGGCGTATTCTCAAGGATCGGCTGCAATGTCCCGTCATTGATGTGGTTTTTGACCTCGAACAGCGGCTTGTTGATGATGCCGCGGCCATCGAGCGCCCAGCGGGTCAAAACGTCGCCGTCATCGGAATCATAGGGGCCGCTGACCTCCAGCTTGCGCGGGCCTTCCGGCGTCTGCAGCGTCCAGTAATATTCCTTGGAGCCGGGATAGCGCAGGAGCAGGCAATCGTGATGCCCGGTTATGAGCTCGTCCGGGCTGGCCGGGATGCCGCGCTTGGCAAGATAGTCCGGCGAGGCGCAGATCACCCGCTCGCAGTTCATGATGCCGCGCATGCGCAGGTTGGAGTCCTCGAGAATGCCGAGCTTGAAGGCGACGTCGACGCCCTCGCTCATGATGTCGATATTGTGGTCCGACAGTCGCAGCCGCACCTCGATATCCGGATATTTGTCGTGGAATTCCGGCACGCCGGAGGCGATCAGCCGACGGCCGATACCGAGCGGCGCGGTGATGCGGATGGCACCCTTCGGCTTTTGCGACAGGTCGGCAATCGCCGCTTCCGCCTCGTTGATCGCCTCGATGATCTTGACCGCCCCTTCATAGAAGACGCGGCCATGCTCGGTCGGCGTCAGCTTGCGCGTGGTGCGGTTGAAAAGGCGCACGCCGAGATAGCGCTCCAGCTCCTTGATGCGGTTGCTGGCGACAGCCGGCGACGCCCGCTGGTCCCGGCCGGCGGCAGAAAGGTTTCCCAGTTCGACGACGCGAACGAAAACACGAAGATTATCGAAATATGACATGGTTCCCACCCCTGTCTTACACCGTTCCATGATGTAGCATTTTATAGTTTTTTTTGAAAGAGATGGGCGATTTATGGCGTTTTCCTGCGGCTCAGGCTTTGGCACATACTCTTTCGCATAAAAGGGAGAGCCGCATGTATGAATATGCCATAGCCTGGGAATGGCTGAATTTTGCCGTCCGCTGGTTGCACGTGATCACCGGCATTGCGTGGATCGGCTCGTCATTCTATTTCGTGGCGCTTGATCTTGGCCTGCGGCAGCGTCCGGACCTTCCGGTTGGCGCCCATGGCGAGGAATGGCAGGTGCATGGCGGCGGCTTCTATCACATCCAGAAATATCTGGTCGCTCCGGCGCAGATGCCCGAACATCTCACCTGGTTCAAATGGGAATCCTATGCGACGTGGCTGTCCGGCTTCGCCATGCTGTGCATCGTCTATTACGCCGGCGCCGACCTCTACCTGATCGATCCGCATGTGCTCGACGTGTCGCGTCCGGTGGCCATCGCGATCTCGCTGGCCTCGATCTTCGGCGGCTGGGTGGTCTATGACACGATCTGCAAGTCGCCGCTGGGCCGCAACGATACGCGGCTGATGGTGCTGCTCTATTTCATTCTGGTGGGCATGGCCTGGGGCTATACCCAGCTGTTCACCGGACGTGCCGCCTTCCTGCATCTCGGCGCCTTCACGGCGACGATCATGTCGGCAAACGTGTTCATGATCATCATTCCCAACCAGAAGAAGGTGGTTGCGGACCTCATTGCCGGCAAGACGCCGGACCCGAAGCTGGGCAAGCAGGCCAAGCAGCGCTCCACCCACAACAATTACCTGACGCTGCCGGTGCTGTTCCTGATGCTGTCGAACCATTATCCGCTGGCATTCGGCACCCAGTACAACTGGATCATCGCGTCGCTGGTCTTCCTGATGGGCGTCACCATCCGCCACTGGTTCAACACGCGCCATGCCCGCAAGGGCGATCCGACCTGGACGTGGCTGGTCACCGCCATCCTGTTCATCGTCATCATGTGGCTGTCGACGGTGCCGAAAATCCTGTCGGGAGGCCCGGCCGCCGACAAGGTATCGGCCGTGCAGCAGCCCTTCATCGCCTCGGCCGAATTTCCCAAGGTGCGCGATACGGTCCTCGGCCGCTGCTCCATGTGCCATGCGAAGGAGCCGGGCTGGGAAGGGCTTATCGCCCCGCCCAAGGGTGTCATGCTGGAAACCGATGGCCAGATCGCCGCGCATGCCCGCGAGATTTATCTGCAGGCCGGGCGCTCGCACGCCATGCCGCCGGCCAACGTGACCGCCATCTCCAACGAGGAGCGGCAATTGCTGGCCAAATGGTACGAGAACACAGTCAAGGGAGGAACAATCCAATGAGCCAACTGCTGCTGCGCGGCCGGGTGCTGACCTTCACCGATGCGCCGAAGGCCATCGATGACACCGCGTCCTATTCCTATTTCGAAGATGGTGCCGTTCTCATCGAAAACGGCAGGGTTGCCCGCGTGGGTGACCATGCAACGCTTGCGCCTCTGGCCGGGCCGCAGGCGGAGATCGTCGATCACCGCCCGCATCTGATCCTGCCGGGCTTCATCGACACGCATCTGCACTTCCCGCAGACGCAGGCCATCGCCTCCTACGGGGCGCAGCTGCTGGAATGGCTCAACACCTATATTTTCGTCGAGGAGCAGAAGTTCGCGTCCTCCGCCCATGCCGATTTCATCGCCGGGCGCTTCATGGATGAGCTCCTGTGCAACGGCACCACTTCGGCGGTTGCCTATTGCTCGGTGCATCCGGAAAGCGTCGACGCCTATTTTGCGGCTGCGGAAAAGCGCAACATGCTGATGATCGGCGGCAAGGTCATGATGGACCGCAATGCGCCGGAAGGGCTGCGCGACACGGCGCAGACCGGCTACGACGAGACCAAGGCGCTGATCGCGAAATGGCACGGCCGGGGCCGGGCGCATTATGCCATCAGCCCGCGCTTTGCCATCACCTCGACGCCCGAGCAGATGGAGATGAGCCGGGTTCTGGTGCGCGAACATCCCGAATGCTATGTGCAGACACACCTGTCGGAAAACCGCGACGAGGTTGCCTATGCCACGTCGCTGTACCCCGGCGCCAAGGATTATACCGACATCTATGCCGGCTATGACCTCCTGGGCAAAAAGATGCTGCTCGGGCATTGCATCTACCTCTCCGACCGGGAAATTGCGGTGCTGGCCGAAACTGGGTCCGTGGCGGTCTTCTGCCCGACCTCCAATCTATTCCTCGGCAGCGGCCTGTTCGACCGCGACCGGTTCCAGACGCTGGGCGCGCGGTTTTCCGTGGCGACGGATGTCGGCGGCGGCACCAGCTTCTCCATGCTGGAGACGCTGGCCGAGGCGTACAAGGTGCTGCACGTGCAGGGCCAGCGCCTCTCGCCCTTCGCGTCCTATTACATGATGACGCTCGGCAATGCGCGGGCGCTCGGCCTTGAAGACCGGATCGGATCGCTGCATGCGGGCGCCGATGCGGATATCACGGTTCTCGACAGCCGCGCCAAGCCAGCGATGGAATTGCGCATGCGCACGGCAACCACGCTGGCCGAAGAGCTGTTCATCCTGCAGACCATGGGGGATGACCGTTCGGTGGCCGAGGTCTACGTGGCGGGCAAGCCGATGAAGAGCAGGCTCGACAAACATCCGGCGGCGGGGCCGGCCCGGTCGGCGGCCGATCTGCAGATCGCCTGAGGATGACGAAAAAGGGGGCCTGGGGCCCCCTTTTGCTTTTCCCGCTAGAGTTCGTGCGGTTTGCGGCCACCCATGGCCTGCGTCAGTTCATCGGCGGTCCGGCGGATGACCGGTCCAAACACATCCAGCTTGTTCCTGGGCAGGCGCACGGCCGGGCCTGAAATCGAAATCCCGGCGATGGCCTCGCCATGTTCGTTGAAGACGGGCGCTGCGATGCAGCGCATGCCGAGCGTGTGCTCCTCATCGTCGATCGACCAGCCGCGTGCGCGGATCTGCTGAATGTCCTTCAGGAGCGCGGGCAGCGTATCGAGCGTGCGGTCGGTGAAATGCGCCAGCGTCTTGCCGCTGAGCATCTGGCCGATATCGGTGTCGGACCAGGTCGACAGGATGGCCTTGCCGATGCCGGATGCATGGATGGGGCCGCGCCGTCCCGGCCGGAAGAAGGCGCGCATCGGCGCATGGCTCTCGATCTGTGAAATGAACACCACATCGCCTTCATCCTCGATGGCGACATTGGCGGTCTCGCCGCACGCGTCCATCAGCTTTTTCAGGAATGGCCGGCTGATGCTGCCGAGCTTGCGGTAGCGCAGGAAGGCATTGCCGATTTCAAAGGCGCGCACGCCGACCGTCCATTCGCCAGATTCCGGGTCATGCGCGAGCATGCCGTGATTGGCAAGCGAAGTCAGCAGCCGGTGAACGGTCGATGGCGCCATGCCCGTGTGGTCGGCGAGGTCCGTCAGCGTCGATCCGTCATTGTCAGCGACGATGCTGAGCAGATGGAGGCTGCGGTCAAGCACCTGAACCGAGGAAGGCACGGCATTCTCCCCCGCCTTGCGTCCCCGTCTGCCTTTTGGTGCCGTCGACTGTAAGGCCATGCTGCCGTCTTTCCCCTTGCATTGCGTTGCATTGGCATAATCCGGCGCGGTTGATTTTACCAGTTTTATTGAAAATCTTTATTTCCATATGATGAGAATGATTTCCAGAAATTCATTGTGCGATTCATGAAACGGATTATGATCCCACTAAATCTGGAGGAATGATCATGACCAAAATGCGTGCTGTCGATGCTGCGGTTCTTATCCTGGAAAAGGAGGGGATCGATTGCGCTTTCGGTGTGCCGGGCGCGGCCATCAACCCGTTCTATTCGGCGCTGCGCGCCCGCGGTTCGGTCCGCCATATCCTGGCGCGCCACGTGGAAGGCGCTTCGCACATGGCGGAGGGCTATACCCGCGCCAATCACGGCAATATCGGCGTGTGCATCGGCACATCGGGCCCGGCCGGCACCGATATGATCACCGGTCTTTACTCGGCCTCGGCCGATTCCATCCCCATTCTGTGCATCACCGGGCAGGCGCCGCGCGCCCGTCTCGACAAGGAGGATTTTCAGGCCGTCGATATCGCTTCCATCGCCAAGCCGGTGACCAAATGGGCGGTGACCGTGATGGAACCCGGCCTGGTGCCCTACGTCTTCCAGAAGGCCTTTCACATCATGCGCTCGGGCCGTCCGGGTCCGGTGCTCATCGACCTGCCGCTGGATGTGCAGCTGGCGGAAATCGAGTTCGACGCCGACACCTATGAACCGCTCGAGCCGTACAAGCCCGCCGCAACGCGCGCGCAGGTGGAAAAAGCGCTGGCCATGCTCAACGCAGCGGAACGGCCGTTGATCGTGGCGGGCGGCGGTATCATCAATGCCGATGCCTCCGATCTCCTGGTTGAATTTGCCGAAATCACCGGCGTTCCCGTCATCCCGACATTGATGGGCTGGGGAACGATCCCGGACGATCACCGGCTGATGGCGGGCATGTGCGGCCTGCAGACCTCGCACCGCTACGGCAATGCCACGCTGCTGGCTTCGGACTTCGTGCTGGGGATCGGCAACCGCTGGGCCAACCGCCATACGGGCAATGTCGCGACCTATACGGAAGGGCGCACATTCGTGCATGTCGACATCGAGCCGACCCAGATCGGCCGCGTTTTCGCGCCGGATTTCGGCATTGTCTCCGATGCGGGCAAGGCGCTGAAGCTGTTCCTCGACGTGGCCACCGAATGGAAGGCCGCAGGCAAACTGCGTGACTGGTCGGTATGGGCGCGGGAATGCCAGGAGCGCAAGCGCACCCTGCTGCGCAAGACGCATTTCGACCAGACGCCGCTCAAGCCGCAGCGCGTCTACGAGGAGATGAACAAGGCGTTCGGACGCGATACCTGCTATGTCACGACCATCGGCCTCAGTCAGATCGCCGGGGCGCAGTTCCTGCATGTCTACCGCCCGCGCAACTGGATCAATTGCGGTCAGGCCGGTCCTCTCGGCTGGACCTTGCCCGCCGCCCTCGGCGTGCGTGCCGCCGATCCGCACCGGCCGATCGTGGCGCTCTCCGGCGACTATGATTTCCAGTTCATGATCGAGGAACTGGCCGTCGGCGCCCAGCACAAGCTGCCCTATCTGCATGTCGTCGTGAACAATTCCTATCTCGGGCTGATCCGGCAGGCGCAGCGCGGCTTCAACATGGATTTCGAAGTGTCGCTTGCTTTCGACAACATCAATGCGTCTGATGATGCGGAGAAAGGCTACGGCGTCGACCACGTGGCGGTGGCCGAAGGTCTCGGCTGCAAGGCCATCCGCGTGCGCAGCCCCAACCAGTTTGCCGACGCCTTTGCGCAGGCGCAGGCGCTGATGGACGAACACCAGGTGCCGGTGGTCATCGAGTTCATCCTCGAGCGGGTGACCAATATCTCCATGGGCGCCGACATCAATACGGTGGTCGAGTTCGAGGAGCTGGCCGAGCAGAAACAGGATGCGCCGACCGCCGTCGCGGCATTCCTTGACTGACATTCACTGACTTTCCGGAGGTCTTATGCCCAAATTTGCAGCCAATCTGACGATGCTCTTCAACGAGGTTCCGTTTCTCGACCGCTTTGCACTGGCCCGCCAGGCGGGTTTCGATGCGGTGGAATATCTCTTCCCCTATGAATTCGATGCCGCCGTTCTCAAACAGAAACTCGGGCAGCACCGGCTGGTGCAGGTGCTGCACAATCTTCCGGCCGGCAACTGGGCGGGCGGCGAGCGCGGCATTGCGGTGCTGCCGGACCGTATCGACGAGTTCCGGCGCGGTGTTGCCACGGCCATCGACTATGCCACCGAGCTGGGATGCAGGCAGATCAACTGCCTTGCCGGCATCGCGCCGGTCGGGCTGGCGGCGGATGTGCTGCGCACGACATTCGTGCACAATCTGCGCCTGGCGGCGCAGGAACTTGCCAGGCACCAGATCCGCCTGCTGATCGAGCCGATCAACTCATACGATATTCCCGGTTTCTACCTGAATACCGTCGAACAGGCGGCATCGATCATCGATGAGGTCGGCAGCGACAATCTCTTCATCCAGTACGATCTCTATCACCAGCAGCGCACGCGCGGCGAACTGGTGGCGACCTACCAGCGCCACAAGGACCGCATTGCCCATATCCAGCTGGCTGATAATCCCGGCCGGAATGAGCCGGGCACGGGCGAAATCAACTATCCCTTCGTGTTCGAGGCACTGGACGAGGCCGGTTACACCGGCTGGATCGGCTGCGAATACAAACCAAAGACTGAAACGCAACGCGGACTGGGCTGGCTGAAGGACTTTTCCGACGCGCAGAAATCCGCCGACATCTTGAGAATGAGGAGCTGAGCACATGGCTGACATAGGTTTCATCGGACTGGGCATCATGGGCACGCCCATGGCACGTCACCTGCAGGATGCGGGGCATGACGTCTACACCTCGAAATTCTTCATCGAGCCGCGCCCGGAACTGGTCGAGAACGGCCTGAAGATCGTTGAAAGCCCCAAGGCTCTGGCCGAAAAGACGGATATCATCATCCTGATGCTGCCGGACACACCCGAGGTCAAGGACGTGCTCTTCGGCGAGAACGGCGTGGTCTTCGGCTTGAAGCCGGGCAAGCTCGTCATCGACATGAGCTCGATCTCGCCGATTGAAACGAAGGAATTCGCCAAAAGGGTTCGCGAGACAGGCAGCGAATATATCGATGCGCCGGTATCCGGCGGCGAAGTGGGCGCCAAGAATGCCACGCTCAGCATCATGGCGGGCGGCGAGCAGAGCGCCTTCGACCGGGCCCTGCCGCTGTTCAAGCTGATGGGCAAGAACATCACGCTCGTCGGCGATTGCGGCGACGGCCAGGTGACCAAGGTTGCCAACCAGATCATCGTTGCCCTGACCATCGAAGCCATTTCGGAAGCGCTGGTGCTGGCGTCGAAGGCGGGTGCCGATCCGGCCCGGGTGCGCGAGGCCTTGATGGGCGGCTTTGCCTCCTCGCGCATTCTCGAACTGCATGGCGAGCGGATGATCAAGCGGACATTCGAACCGGGTTTCCGCATCTCGCTGCACCAGAAGGACCTCAACCTTGCCTTGCAGAGCGCCAAGTCGCTGGGTGTCTCGCTGCCCAACACGGCATCGACGCAGGAACTGTTCAACAGCTGCGCGGCGAACGGCGACAGTGATCTCGACCATTCCGGACTGGTCAAGGCGCTGGAGCGCATCGCCAACCACGCGGTCGCCTGAGTTCGACAGACAAGGCCATGGGGGCGGACAACGATGATATTGAAAACCGCCCCCAGGGCATTGCTGACATCCCTGTTTGACGCCGCCGTGGCGGCGGCGCAGGCCGAGCGCACCGTTGCCGCCAACCTGCCGGACCGCCCGAAAGGGCGCACCATCGTCATCGGCGCCGGCAAGGGCTCGGCGCAGATGGCGCGTGCTTTCGAACAGGCCTGGGATGGCCCGCTGCAAGGGGTTGTCGTCACCCGTTACGGTTTCGGCGTGCCATGCGAGCGGATCGAGATCATCGAGGCGGCGCATCCGGTGCCCGATGCGGCGGGTCTGAAGGCCACGGCAAGACTGTTTGACGCGGTTGCCAATCTGACAGAGGACGATCTTGTGGTGGCGCTGATATCGGGCGGCGGTTCCGCGCTGTTGCCGTCACCGCCGGAAGGCATGACACTCGATGACGAGATTGCGGTCAATAAGGCATTGCTGGCATCCGGGGCACCCATCGCCGCGATGAACACGGTGCGCAAGCACCTTTCAACCGTCAAGGGCGGACGGCTGGCCGCCGCCGCCTTTCCGGCGCGGGTCGTTACCCTGGTCATATCCGATATTCCCGGCGACAATCCGGCTCTGGTCGCGTCGGGGCCGACCGTTCCGGATGAAGCATCGCTCGACGATGCGCGGGCGATCGTGCGCCAGTACAATCTTGCATTGCCGTCCGCGGCCTTGCGGCATCTGTCGCTGGATGCGGCCCGCGCACCCAATCCCGGCGATCCCGGTTTTGCCCGCAACACGGTCCGCATCATCGCGTCAGCGGCGGTCTCGCTCGACGCGGCCGCAGCGGAGGCGCGGCGCCAGGGCGTCGACGCCGTCATCCTGTCCGATGCCATCGAGGGCGAGGCGCGGGAAGTAGCGCATGTGCATGCGGCGCTTGCCCGTGAAGTTTTGACCAGAAACCGGCCGTTCACGGCGCCGGTGGTTCTCCTGTCCGGGGGAGAAACCACGGTCACCGTGCGCGGGAAGGGCAAGGGCGGGCGCAACACGGAGTTTCTTCTGTCTTTTGCGCTTGGCATTGCCGGGGCGGGGGGCATCTCGGCGCTGGCCGCCGATACGGACGGCATCGATGGTTCGGAGGACAATGCCGGGGCCTTTGCCGATGGCAGCACCGCCGCGCGGCTGGCGGGTCTTGGGAGGGACGCGCGCAGCCTGTTGAATGCCAATGATGCGTGGTCGGCGTTCGATGCTCTCGGTGATCTTTTCGTGCCGGGCCCGACGGGCACCAATGTCAATGATTTCCGGGCCATTTATATCGATGGCGGCAGCTAGTTTCTTTCGCGCTGGCTGCCCGAATAGGAGCGGACGGGAATGCCAAGGACATGGCTCAAGGGATCAATACCCAGGTCTGCCAATTGATCCAGCGGCAGGCTGTTGAGTTCGGCAATGGTGCGGCGCGCATTGCGCCAGGCAATATAGTTGCGGTAAACGTTCATTTTCATACCTCGTCTTTGTTCGTTAAATAGACCTGTGAACACGACGGAGTATGCGCGGCCACGTCAAAAACCGGTATCCCGTTTGGCCGAAGAGATTGCCTGATCCTCCGAGAGTGAGGCCGGCCGGCGGTTATTCTCCCGCGTCGCCGCCCATCCGGTCGATGTCGCGGCGCAGGATGATCGATGTGGTGACGTCATCGACTTCCTCCAGCAGCGCTACCGTGTTGCGGATGGTGTTGAGATGATTCATCGACGGCACCTCGACCTCGACAATCAGATCGAGCTGCCCGCTGACCGAGGAAACACGCCGGACTTCCGGACGGGCCGCAAGCTGGTCCAGCACGCCGAGCGCCGGGGTGCGCACCAGGCTGATCAGCAGGAAGGCGCAGATCACCCCCTCGTTCAGCTGTCCGATATCGGCCCGGTAGCCGCGGATGACCCCCGACCGTTCGAGAAAAAGAATGCGCTCGCTGGTTGCGCTGCGTGACAGACCGATCTTTCCGGCGAGCGTCTTCAGCGGAATCTTGGCATCGCGCGACAGGATGCTCAGAATGTTCCGGTCCTTTTCATCGAGTTCCTTCATTGCCCTCTTCTCTTCCCCCGACCAAATGCCGGTTCAGGCCGTCCTTCTGACGGTCAAACCGGCGGATTAACGGATGCCCCATTTTGAGGCCCGTGCCAAGCTCTGGCGAAAAGGAGTTGATGCATGATCAATCTGTCCCATCCGGCACCGGCATTTTCGAATGCGGAAGCCCTCGCCATCGCCAAGGAGCATTTTGGCGTCGAGGGCCGGATCAGTTCCCTGGCCAGCGAACGCGACCAGAATTTCCGGATCGATGCATCGGACGGCTCCATCTGGATTCTCAAAGCCGTCAATTCCAGCGAGCCGAAGGACCAGAGCGATTTCCAGACGGCGCTGCTGCATCATCTGGAAGCAAACGCATCCGATCTGCCGGTGCCAAGATTGCGCCGGTCACTGGACGGGCAGGTGCTGGTGCAGATCCAATCCTCGACCGGCGAACAGCATTGCATCCGCATGGTATCCTGGCAGGATGGCGATCCCCTGGCCGAACGCGAACGCACGCCGGCGGTCCTGCAAAGCCTCGGCGGGATGCTTGGGCGGCTGGACAGGGCCATGCAGGGCTTCATGCATCCCGGCGCGCTCAGGACATTCGACTGGGACATGCGGGCGGCGGGCCTGTCGCGCCAGCGCCTGAAATATATCGACAATGCCGAGGATCGTGCGCTGCTGGGCCGCTTCCTCGACCGGTTCGAGGCGCGGGTGGCACCGCGCCTGCCTCGCTTACGCGCCGCCGTCATCCACAATGACGCCAATGACTGGAACGTGCTGGTCGACGCGGACAATCCGGGGAAAATTGCCGGCCTTATCGATTTCGGCGATGCGCTGCACAGCATCCTGATCGCCGAAGTTGCGGTGGCCTGCGCCTATTCCATTCTCGATCTCGATGATCCCATTGGCGCGGCAGTCGCCATCGTTGCGGGTTTCCATGCGGAATATCCCTTGCAGGAACAGGAGCTGGACCTGCTGTTCGACCTGATCGCCATGCGGCTCGTCACCAGCGTCACGCTGTCGGCGCAGCGCAAGGACAAGACGGATGACAATCCCTATCTCGCCATCAGCGAGGCCCCCGCATGGGCATTGCTGCGGCGCCTCGATGCGATCAATCCGGGCTTTGCCACGGCGATTTTCCGCCATGCCTGCGGATATGATGCATCGGCCGGGGCCAAGGCGGTTGCCGGCTGGATCAAGCGCAACAACCGGACCTTTGCCCCGGTTCTCGCGCAGCATCCGGCCACCGCGGCCAAGGCGCTGGTTCCCTATGGCGATCCCGAAAATGCCATGACCGTCTGGTCCGCGACGCAGCAACCGGACAAGGCAACCGCATGGTGGGATGCCTATTGCGCGGAAAACGGTATTGCGCTCGGCATCGGGCCGTGGGGCGAGGAACGCTCCGTCTATACCGGCGCGATGTTCGAATCGCGTTTCATTGCCGGGGAGCGGCGCACCCGGCATCTCGGCATCGACCTCTTCATGGCTGCAGGCACGAAGCTGTTCACGCCCATCGCGGCAACTGTCGCAGAAGTCGTCATCGAACCCGATCCGCTCGGCTATGGCTGCCTCGTCAAGCTCGAACATGCGCCGGATGGCTGCCCGCCCTTTGCAACGCTGTGGGGGCATCTTGCGCATGAGGCCCTGACGCGGCTGCGTCCGGGCGACGTGCTTCAAGCGGGCGATCTCGTCGGCCAAATGGGCGCGCCTGCGGAAAATGGCGGCTGGGCACCGCATCTGCATCTGCAATTGTCGGTGGATACATCCCTGTCGGCAACCGCCATCCTCGGCGTCGGCGAAGCGCGCTATCTCCCGGTCTGGGGCGAACTCTTCCCGGACCCGGCCAATTTCATCGGCCTGCCGCGCGAGACATTCCAGCAGACGGGGCGCAGCAGGGAGGCCATTGTTGCCGCGCGCCGTACGTCGCTCCTGCCCAATCTCTCCATTTCCTATGCGGAGCCGATCAAGTTCGTGCGCGGCGAGGGCGTCTGGCTGATCGACGATCGCGGCCGGGCCTATCTCGACTGTTTCAACAATGTCTGCCATCTCGGCCATGCCCATCCGGATGTGGTGAGGGCCCTGTCGTGGCAGGCGGGCCTGCTCAACACCAACACGCGCTATCTGCACGACAACATCGTCACCTATGCGGAGCGGCTGACCGCGACGTTGCCCGGTGACCTGACGGTCGCGACCTTTGCCTGTTCGGGCAGCGAGGCCAACAGCCTGATGTTGCGGATGATGCGGGCGCATACGGGCCGCGAGGAGGCGATTGTGCTCGATTGGGCCTATCACGGCACGACGCAGGAACTGATCGAGCTCAGCCCCTACAAATACAAGCGTCGAGGCGGCAAGGGCCGCAAGCCGCATGTCTATGAGGCCGCCATTCCCGATCCTTACCGCGCGCCGTCCGACTGGCCGCAGGCGGAGATTGCCAGCCGCTATGCCCAGAGCGTTGCCGAACAGATCGAACAGATGCGCCGGGCAGGCAAGGCGCCGGGCCTGTTCCTTGCCGAGTCCATTCCCAGCGTTGCCGGTCAGGTGTTCCTGCCGGATGGTTACCTCAAAGAGGTCTACGCGATGGCGCGTGCCGCCGGTGGTATCTGTGCGGCGGATGAAGTGCAGGTCGGTTTCGGCCGCGTCGGCAGCCATTGGTGGGCGTTCGAGACGCAAGGCGTCGTGCCCGACATCGTCACCATGGGCAAGCCCATCGGCAATGGCCACCCCATGGCGGCGGTGGTGACGACGCGCGAGATCGCCGCCTCGTTCAACAACGGCATGGAATATTTCAACACATTCGGCGGCAATCCCGTTTCCTGTGCTGTGGGCCTTGCGGTGCTCGACGTGATCGAGCGCGACAATCTCCGGCAGAATGCGCTGGACACAGGCAATTACCTGCTGCAGCGCTTCGAGGAGATGAAGGCCCGCCATGCCGTCATCGGCGATGTGCGCGGACAGGGGCTCTTTCTCGGCGTCGAACTCGTCACGGACCGCAGGAGCAAGGAGCCTGCCACGGAGATTGCCCGCGCCATCAACAACGGTGCCAGGGAGCGCGGTGTCCTGATGGGAACGGAGGGACCGCACGACAACATCCTGAAGCTGCGCCCGCCGATGATTTTCAGCCGGGCCAATGCGGATTATCTGATCGACGTGTTGGAGGACACGTTCACGGCCGTCCTGGCGAACCAGTGATCCAAACACCGAAGAAAGAACGAACCGCCGGGCAGGTGTCCGGCGGGCGGGAAAGATTTATTCAATCACAATGAGGGAGAACATCATGAAACGGACTGCACTTCTGGCCCTGCTGCTGGCATCGGCAGCCTTTACCGCCACCCCCGCCAAGGCCGACACGCTGTCGGTGATCAAGGAACGCGGCCGCGTCAATTGCGGCGTCAGCCAGGGCGTCCTCGGCTTTTCCAATGCGGACAGCACGGGCAAATGGACCGGCTTCGACGTCGATTTCTGCCATGCGGTTTCCGCGGCAATCTTCGGCGACCCGGACAAGGTCAACTTCATTCCGCTTTCCACCAAGGACCGCTTCACCGCGCTGCAGTCCGGCGAAGCCGATCTGCTGTCGCGCCAGACCACATGGACCCTGTCGCGCGATACCACCATGGGCCTCAAATTCGTCGGCACCGCCTATTATGACGGGCAGGGCTTCATGGTGAAGAAGTCGCTGGGCGTGAAGAGCGCAAAGGAGCTCTCCGGCGCCTCGCTGTGCACGGAGACCGGCACGACGACGGAACTCAACGTTGCCGATTATTTCAAGGCGAACAACATCACCTACGAGATCGTCTCGTTCGAACGCCCGGATGAAACCATTGTCGCGCTGAACAATGGCCGCTGCGATGTCTACACGACGGATGCCTCCGCACTCTACGCGCAAAGGCTGACCCTGTCCGACCCCGAGGGGTTCATGGTGCTGCCCGAGATCATTTCCAAGGAGCCGCTGGGACCGGCGGTGCGCCAGGGCGATGACCGCTGGTTCAACATTGTCCGCTGGACCCTGTTCTCGATGATCGAGGCGGAAGAGCTGGGCATTACCAGGGAGAACATCGCCAAGCAGATGGAATCCGGCAATCCGTCGATCAAGCGCTTTCTGGGCGCCGAGGGGGATACGGGTGCGCCACTGGGCCTCGACAAGGGCTGGATCTACAACATCCTGTCGACAACCGGCAATTACGGCGAGATGTTCGACCGCAATCTCGGCAAGGGCAGCCCCTTGAAGATCGACCGGGGCATCAACGCCCTGTGGAATGCCGGCGGCCTGATGTATGCGCCGCCGGCGCGCTAGGACGGGTCTGTAAAAGAACAGGGGCGGGTGGTCCGATGGACCGCCCGCCCTTGTTTCATTCCATCACCGCATGTTCCGGCGGCGCGGCGCTGGGTGCCGGCTTGCGCAGCAGGAACACCAGCGGGATGGCCGCCAGCGACATCAGCATCAGCAGCTTGAAATCATCCATATAGGCGATGATCGTGGCCTGCAGGGTGATGATGCCGTCAAGCGAAGCGCGGCCCGCCGCCTTCAGCGGGTCGAGATGCTGCATCACGGCAGGCGCATTGAAGGCGTGGTTGAACGGCGTGACATAGGCGGCGATCGAGGCATGGTTGGTCTGCACATTCTCGGTGATCAGCGCCGTGACGATGGAAATGCCGACGCTGGAACCGATATTGCGCGAGAGATTGTAAAGGCCCGTGCCTTCGCCGCGCATGCTGGCGGGCAGGGTGGCAAAGGCAATCGTCGTCAGCGGCACGAAGAGGAAGCCGAGACCGGCACCCTGGATGAAGCCCACCGAAACGATGGTCCACTGCGATACGTCAGGCGTCCAGCCGGTCATGTCGTACATGGCCCAGGCGGTCAGCCCGAGGCCGAGCACCAGGAGGAAGCGCGTATCGACCTTGCCGATGAGGCGGCCAACGATGAACATGCATACCATGGTGCCGACGCCGCGCGGGCCCATGACGATCCCCGCCGTGGTGACGGGATAGCCCATGAGGGTCTGCAGGTAGGGCGTCATCAGGGCGAGCGAGGCGAGATAGGTTACGCCGACGATGAAGATGAAGAACATGCTGACGGCAAAGTTCCGGTCGAGGAACAGCCTTGGATTGACGAAGGACCGTTCGGCCGTGAAGGTGTGGCTGAGGAACAGGTAGAAGGCGCTGACGCAGACCAGCGCTTCCAGCTGGATTTCGCCGGAGGAAAACCAGTCGAGCTGTTCGCCGCGGTCGAGAAAAAGCTGAAGCGCGGCGATGGCGAGGCTGAGCGTGCCGAAGCCGAACCAGTCCAGCTTGGCCTTCAGCTCCCGCCCGGTTTCGGTGACGAAGGCAACGATGCCGGCAAAGGCGAGAAGGCCGATGGGAACGTTGATGTAGAACACCCAGCGCCAGCTGATATTGTCGGTCAGCCAGCCGCCGATGACGGGGCCGAGCACGGGACCGACCATGACGGAAACGCCGAACAGCGCCATGGCCGAGCCGCGCTCCTCGACGGAATAGATGTCGAGAAGGATGCCTTGCGACAGCGGGACGAGCGAGGCGCCGAACAGGCCCTGCAACAGCCGGAAAGCCACGATCTGCGGCAGCGACTGGGCAATGCCGCACAGCACCGACGCCACGACGAACCCGGCGATGGCGGTGAGCAGCACGCGCTTGCGGCCGAAGCGGGCGGCCAGAAAGCCCGACGGCGGCGTCATGATGGCGGCAGCGACGATATAGGAGGTCAGGACCCAGTTGATCTGGTCGGCGCTCGCCGCAACGCTGCCCTGGATATAGGGCAGCGCCACGTTGGCGATGGTCGTATCGAGCGCCTGCATGATCACGGCGAGGATGACACAGGCCGTGATCGCGCCGCGATTGGCAACCGGTGCGGTGCCCGGCAGTGCGACGGTGCTAGACATGATCCTTGCTGCCCAGGAGCGATTGCACGAACTGCGGCAGACCGCGTGCATGGCCGGTATCGACTTCGGCCGTCACGCTCATGCCGACGCGCAGCGGCGGCTTGCCGGCCATGTCGTTTATGCTGACGAGCATGGGAATGCGCTGCACAACCTTAACCCAATTGCCGGTTGTATTCTGTGCGGGCAGCAGCGAGAAGCTCGAGCCGGATGCCGGGCTGATGCTGGCAACCGTGCCCTTCCATTCGACGCCCGGATAGGTGTCGACGGTCACGGTCACCGGCTGGCCGGGCTTGACATAGGTCAGCTCGGTTTCCTTGGGGCTGGCGGCGACCCACATATGGGTTGTCGAGACCAGGCTGAAACCGGCCTGCGACGCCTGGAGATAGGCGCCGACCTGCAGCGAACTGACATTGGTCACGATCCCATCGAAGGGCGCGCGCACCGTGGTCGCGTCAAAATCGTGCTGGGCCTTGTCGACGGTTGCCTTTGCCGCGAGATAGGACGGGTTCTGCTCGACGGGCTGGTCGGCATTGTTGCCCAATTGGGCGAGCGTGGTGGCAGCCTGTGCCCTGGCGACATCGACCTTCTGCTGGGCGGCATCCAGATCATGCTTGGCCTGATCATAGGTGGCCTTGGAGACGGCGGCGGTGTTGGTCAGGTCCGCCTGGCGCTGCAGGGTCTTCTGGTAGAAGGGAATGTCGGATTCCGCCTGGGCGATTTCCGCCAGCGTCTGCTTGTAGCTCGCCTGCAGGTTGAGAATCTGGTTGCGAACGGTGCCGAGCTGCGCCTGCGCGCCCTCAAGAGCGATGCGGTAGACGTCGGGGTTGATGCGGAACAGGATCTGTCCCTGCTTGACGACCTCGTTGTCATGCACGTCGATGGCGCTGACCAGCCCCGATATATCGGTGGAAACGCCGACCATGTCCGCCTGCACATAGGCGTTGTCGGTGGACATGACCTGCCCGCCGGTCACGTAGAAATAGCCGCCGACCACGAGGGCAAGCGGCAGCGCGGCGAAGAGCACGGGGCGCAGACGGTTGCGGCGGGTTTTCGGCGGCGTGATATCGGGCAGCGGCACCGGTTCGTTGACGCGGGCGGCTACCGGCGCCTCGCCGGGTGCGTCAGTCTTTTCCAGAACAGGCGCGGCGTGCCCCGGTGCTGCGGGGAGATCGGAATTGGCGGGAATGCGGGAGTTGAGAGATCCGTCAGCCATGGTGTGTCTTCCTGTCATCGACCGGTGTCTGACAGGCATCGATCAAATTGGACTTCATAAGGGTTAGAGTGCGGATGAGATGTTCGCGGTCTTCCGCCGGCACATTTTCGAGGGCTTCGGACCGGGTGACTTCGCCGATGACGCGCATATCCGCCAGATGCGGGCGCGCTTCATCGCGCAGGAACAGCAGCCAGATGCGGCGGTCGGTCGGGTGCCGTCGCCGCTCGATCAGGTTGCGCTCCTGCAGCTTGTCGAGGATGCGCACCAGGGTGATCGGCTCGATTTCGAGGATTTCCGCCAGGCCAGCCTGATGAATCCCCTCATTCTTGGACAGATAGGCCAGCGTCTGCCACTGTGACCGGGTCAGGCCGAGGCATTTCGCCCGCTGTTCAAACCGCTTGCGCAGCAACCGCGCAACATCGTGCAGCAGAAAGCCAAGAGTGGGTGTGTCGTCCATGATGTGGGGTTTTGAAACTCATAAGGGTGCTTATAACATTCACACATATAGCATGTGGACTCATGTTTTAGAAGAGACAAGGTGTCACAAGTCAGTGAGGCAAGGCGCATAGCAAAATGCCCGGCCTCAAGGAGACCGGGCATGATATTCCAGATGTTTCTGCAGGCAGGTTTTAGCCGACGAACGCCCGCTCGACCACATAGGTCGCCGGTTTGTTGTTGGTGCCTTCGACCAGGCCGAAGGATTCCAGAATGGCCTTGGTGTCGTGGATCATGTGCATCGAGCCGCAGATCATGCCGCGGTCGGTTTCGGGATCGAGCGGCGGCAGGCCGAGATCGCTGAACAGCTTGCCGCTCTGCATCAGGTCGGTGATGCGGCCCATATGGGTGAATGGTTCGCGCGTGGTCGTCGTGTAGAGCCGCAGGCTGTCGGCGGCGAATTCACCGATCAGCGGGTCATCCTTGATGCCCTCGACCATTTCGGTGATGTATTTCAGCTCGGCGATATCCCGGCAAGTCTGGATCAGGATGACCTCTTCGAACTTTTCATAGGTCTCGGGGTCGCGGATCAGGCTGGCGAAGGGGGCAACGCCGGTTCCGGTCGACAGCATGTAGAGCCGCTTGCCCGGAAGAAGCGCATCGAGAACCAGTGTCCCCGTCGACTTCTTGCGCAGGAGCACCGTATCGCCGCGCTTGATCTTTTGCAGATGCTCGGTCAGCGGGCCGTTGTCGACCTTGATCGAGAAGAATTCGATTTCCTCGTCCCAGGACGGGCTGGCGATGGAATAGGCGCGATAGACAGGCTTTTCCGCGTTGGGCAGGCCGATCATGACGAATTCGCCGGAACGGAAGCGGAAGCTCGTGGGCCGCGTGATACGGAAACGGAACAGGCGATCGGTATAATGGCGCACGTCGGTGACCGTTTCCGCGAACACATTGTCGGGAATCGCAAATGCAACCGGTGCCGAAAGGTCATCGGTTGCATGAATGGGTGCCGCCGTGACGGTCGCTGACGAAGATGCAGTCATCCCTGGGTCTCTCGCTCAATACTTCGTGTCAACACATGAAAGAGAGCCGGGTGTTGCTCCATTCATTGCCTGATTTCCGGCCGCCGCATACGCCAGCCGGGCGCGCTGAACGCAGTCAGCGAGCCCTTATGTAATCAGATGAGCGGAATATGCAATGGCTGATATTGCAAGGCAGATCAGCAAATTAGCGGTTGCTGCCACCCGATGAAACCCATGCCGATACTAATCCGGAGCGATCTTTTAGAAGAATTTAGCGAAGGACGAAACGTTCGCAGTCGGTGTATACAGATTCCGGGACTTTCGTGGATAAAATTTCCAGATTGCGGGTCAGGCTTGAGGGCTTCGCGGTGCCGATCAAAACATTCGCCACGACCGGTTCGCGGAACGGAAACTGGATGGCGGCGGCTGCCAGCGGCACATTTTCGGCCTCCGCGATGGCCTGCATGGCGCGGACGCGCTCGAGAATATCCGGGGATGCCGGGCCATAATCAAAATGCGCGCCGGGGACGGGACCCGTCGCCAGAATGCCGGAATTGAACACGCCGCCAATGACGAGGGAGGTGTTCTGCGCCCGGCAGACGTTGAGCAGGCCGCGTTCGGCTGCGCGGTCGAGCAGGGAATAGCGCCCGGCGAGAAGAATGCAGTCGAGCGGATGGCGGGCCAGCACATCGAGGCAGACCTCGACTTCGTTCACCCCCAGCCCATAGGCGGCAATCGCCCCGGCCGACTTGAGTTCGTCCAGCGCCTTCAGGCCGCTGCCGAGCAGCTGGTCCATATAGAGGGCGTTTTGTCCGGCACCATGGGTGTAGGCACCGATGTCGTGGATGTAGAGGATGTCGATCCGATTCAGGCCGAGGCGCGCCAGGCTGAATTCGAAGGAACGCATGATGCCATCATAGCTGTAGTCATAGTCGACGGCGAAGGGCAGGGGATTGACGTAGGAATGATCGGGGACCTGATCCTCCGGCACCGGGCGCATGAGGCGGCCGACCTTTGTCGAAAGCACGTAGCTGTCGCGCGGCTTGTCGCGCAGGAAGTCGCCGGTCCGGCGCTCCGACAGGCCGAAACCGTAAAACGGTGCCGTGTCGAAATAACGTATGCCTGCATCCCACGCGGTCTGCAGGGTTTCCATTGCGGCGTCGCGCGTGCATTCACGATACAGCCCGCCAATCGCCGCCCCGCCGAAGCCGATTTCAGTGACGGCCAGCGGCGTTTTACCAATCTTGCGAATGTCCAATTGTCTCTCCCGGAATCTGTCCCATGGTGGAAGCGGCAAAACGGGATGTCAACCGGTCAGACGATGGATATGCCGCAGGAATGACTATACGCCGGACGATATTGATGGCAGCTATAGGCAGGTCGCCGCATGCCGCCAAGGTTTCGGCTGTATGAGGGGCAAGGGGAGTTTGCGGGCGTGAGCAGGGGATACAGACGGGCTGTCGGCGCAGGCGCGGCGTGGTTGGCATCCGCCATTGCGCTGCTTGCCACGGTCGATTCCGCGTTGGCCGAAGCACCGGGGCGCGTCGTCTCCATGAACCTTTGCACCGATCAGCTGGCGATGCTGCTGGCATCGGGCGGGCAACTCGTTTCCGTGTCCTATCTCGCCGGGGACGCGACCGTGTCGGTTCTGGCCGGGGAGGCGGGGGCGTTTGCGCTCAATCATGGTCAGGCGGAAGAGATATTCCTGATGCAGCCGGATCTCGTCCTGACCAGCACCTATACCACGCGGGCCACGACCGATATTCTCAGGCGGCTGGGATTTCGCGTCGAGGAATTCCCGCCGGAATCTTCCTTCGAGGATATCCGCGCCAATGTGCGGCGGATGGGTGCCCTGCTCGGGCGCGAAGCCAGGGCGGAAGAACTTCTGGGCGCCATGGACATGGCCCTGGCAAGCGTTCCGGCACGCAGCGCCGATGCGCCCACCGTCGCGCTCTATTATGCCAATCAGATTACCTCGGGCCGCAACACCCTGGCCGGTGAGGTCGTCGACCGGGCGGGACTGATCAATATGGGCGAAAAACTGGGCCTCGACGGCACGCAAAAACTGTCACTCGAACAACTGGTCATGGCCAAGCCGGACCTGATTGCCACCCACAACGCCTATCCGGCGCCCGCGCTTGCCTATGACGCGCAGCTCCATCCGGCGTTCCGGGCAGCGCTGCAGGGGCGGCAGCCCGTCGATATCCCCGACAAGTACTGGATATGCGGCGGACCTTTCACGGCAGAGGCCGTCAAGCTGCTGTCGGATGCGGCACGGCGGGAGGGCTCCAGATGAAGGATCATTACCGTCTTCTCCTGTCCGGGCTTGCGCTGTTGACCCTTGTCCTGTTCGTGCTGTCGCTGCTCGCCGGTCCGGCCGCACTGGGCATTTCGGACAGTATGCGCGCCCTGCTGACCGGGCAGGGCGATGCCATCGTCATCGTCATGCGGGAAATACGGCTGCCGCGCGCGCTGCTCGGCCTGATGATCGGGGCGACCCTCGGGCTCTCCGGCGCGGTGCTGCAGGGCTATCTGCGCAATCCGCTGGCGGAACCGGGCCTTCTCGGGGTGAGTGCGTCGGCATCCCTCGGCGCGGTGATCGCCATCTATACCGGCCTGTCCCTGGCTTTCCCGCTTGCCCTGCCGCTGATGGCGCTGGCAGGCGCTGTTCTCGCGGTCTTCCTGGTGCAGGCGCTGGCCGGCCGCGGCGCGGGTACGCTGACCATCATTCTCGCCGGCGTCGCGGTCTCGAGCTTAGCCGGGGCGATGACCACGCTGGCGCTGAACCTGTCGCCCAACCCGTTTGCCGCGATGGAGATCGTCTACTGGATGCTGGGATCCCTCACCGACCGCTCCATGCTGCATGTGCAGCTTGCCGCCCCGTTCATCCTTGCGGGCTGGGCGCTGCTGTTCAGCCTCGGCCGCGCGCTTGACGCCCTGACACTGGGCCCCGATGCCGCCGCCAGCTTGGGCATCAACATCCGGCGGGTGCAGTTCTTCGCCATTCTGGGCACAGCCGCATCCGTCGGGGCGGCCACCGCCGTTGCCGGTGCCATCGGCTTCGTCGGCCTGATCGTACCGCACGTGCTGCGGCCGCTGGTGGGTGCCCGGCCGTCGCGCCTGCTGCCGGCCAGTGCGCTTGGCGGCGCATCGATGCTGCTGGCAGCCGATATTCTCGTGCGCCTGATCGCGCCGGGCCGGGATTTGAAGCTCGGCGTGCTGACGGCCATGATCGGCGCGCCCTTCTTCCTCTGGCTGGTGTTCCGCACGCGGAGGACGCTGATATGACGATCCTCAGCCTGTCCCATGTCCACGCGTCGCTCGGCTCCAGGGCCGTCCTGCACGATGTATCGCTTGACGTTCGCGCCGGTGAATTTGTCGGGCTGATCGGCCCGAACGGTGCGGGCAAGTCAACCCTTCTGCGGAGTATCCTCGGCCTGGTGCCGTCGAGCGGCGACATCGGCATTGCCGGAAAACCGGCGAGGCGGATGAACGTCGAGGAACGGGCAATGCACGTCGCCTATCTGCCGCAGGACCGCGAAATCGCCTGGGCCGTGTCGGTGGAACATCTCGTCTCGCTCGGCCGCACGCCCTACCGCCGCGGATTTTCCCGGCCGAGCGCGCATGACGCGGCGCTGGTCGAACAGGCGATGCAGCGGATGGATGTTCAGCAGCTGCGCCATCGTTCGGCTCTCGACCTTTCCGGCGGCGAGCGGGCGCGGGTGCTGATCGCCCGTGCCCTGGCGCAGGATGCGGCGCTCCTGCTTGCGGACGAACCGGCCGCGGGGCTCGATCCGGCGCATCAGATCGGCCTGATGCAGTCGCTTGCCGATCTGGCCGGCAAGGGCTCGGCGGTGGTTGCATCCCTGCACGACCTCAGCCTTGCCGCGCACTGGTGCAGCCGGCTGGTTCTCATTCACGCAGGCGGGATCGTCGCCGACGGCAGGCCCGCGGAGGTGCTGACGGCCGATCACATGCGCCGGATCTATGGTGTCGAGGCCTATCTCCAGGCGACGGAGCAGGGGCTGATCGTCCAGCCTGTCGCGCTTGCCGGCACGCCGGAGTGGCACTAGGTCGTACACTCATAAATCTGATTGAAATGGTATGAGGCCATTTGTTTGGATACAAGGAGCAAAGACGAGGGAAATGTGGTTCATTTTTGAGGCTTTGCGACGATGTAGCCGGGCAAATGGACCATATCCTTTGGACGCCGAAACGGCTGCATGCTGCAGTGTCGAGCCGCTCGGCCGGGGAAAAGGCCCCGCCCTTCGCATCTCTCCTTGCATCTTCTTGCCGTTTCAGGCGCCATTTCGACCAGATTTATGAGTGCACGACCTAGCCCGGCTTGGCCGCCTGCGTCGACGCGAGTTCGGCGGCCTTCTCCAGGGCGATCTGGGTTGCCGCACCGGCACCGGCCGCATCGTTGGTCCCCGAGCGCACGGTCACCGCATTGGATGCCAGCAGGAGGCCGGCTTCGCGGAAGGCCACGAGCAGCCGCTTCATCGCCTCACGCTGGATAAGCGACGGGTTGCCCGGTTTGGCGGTGAATTTGAGCCGGACAATCATCGAATTCTCGGTGATGTCCTGAATGCCCTGGAATTTCAGCGGAACCAGAAATTCCGGGCCGAATTCCGGATCCTCGAGCATGTCCTGGCCGACCTTCTTGACCGTCTTGCGGATCTTTTCCGGATCGGTGTCGCGGTCGAAACGCAGCTCGAACTTGATCGTGCTCCAGTCCCGGCTGTAATTGGTCACCGACTGGATCTGTCCGAAGGGGATGGTGTGCACCGGGCCGTTCTGATGGCGCAGCTGCAGGGAGCGCAGCGTGATGCGCTCGACGGTGCCCTTGAGCTTGCCGGTGTCGATATATTCACCCGTGCGGAATGCATCGTCGGCAATGAAGAATATGCCTGAGACCACGTCCTTCACCAGCGTTTGCGAGCCGAAGGAAATGGCCAGCCCGAGAACGCCGAAGCCGGCAAGCAGCGGCCCGATATCCATGCCGAGGGATGAAAGCACCACGAGTGCCGTGATCGCAACGATGGCGCCAAAGGCGAGATCGCGCACCAGCGGCAGGATGGTCGAGAGGCGTCCGGCGGCGGTGCGCGCTGGACCGTCCGTGTCATCCTGTCCCGGCAGCAGCGGACGCGAGGAGGGAGAGAGGGCGGTGAAATAGTGCCGCAGGAAACTCCAGATGGCCCAGCCGATGACCACGGCAACGCTGATCCGCAGCAGGCCGGTGATGAGCGACAGCGCCATGGCGTAGGCGCTGTCCATGTAGCTGGTCCACAGACGGATAATGAGGAAGAGACCGAGAAGCCAGATGCCCCCGGTCGCCAGTGTCTGGATGGCCGCGATGAAAGCCTGCGCCAGCGGCGGCAGGGGCGTGTCGTTCTTGTGCCGCTCCTGCATGGCCGCAATCAGCGCATGCATGCCAAGGGCGATGATGGGTATCAGCAGGACGATGACCTGGGTTGCGCCCGCCGCTTCCCCCCAATGGGCGCGCTGCGGAGCACTGGCTGCCATGCAGCCGACAACCCAGATCAGGATGGCTACAAAAGACAGGAATGCCGGAAGCACGCTTGCGATGACCTGCCGGGTCATGCTCGGTGCCGGTCCGGCAAACACCGCGGTGATGTCCTTGCGCCCGCCAATGAACCACCAGAGTTTCAGAACCGTAACCACGGTCGCTGCAATCAGGAACCAGCCTTCGGTGACGCCGCGGCTGACACCGCTTTCCAGGGACAGGCGGACGAGCTGGCCGACCAGGGCGCCGGTGAGGCCATAGGCAACCAGCATGCGGAAGTGCCATTGCGGATTGTTGATGGGCAGGAGCCTTGCCTGGGGATCGCCGGGCGAAAGGAACAGCCGTCCGACCGCCGCATAGACCAGGGTCAGCGCCGCGGCGTGCAGCAGCCTCAACGTTAGGGTAGAGGCCATCGGCGCGTCGGCCGTCAGGACGTTGATGACGATGTGCCCGACGGCAATGAAGGCGCAAATGCCGGCGATGTCGCGCACCGTACGGGCAAGCGAGCCGCGGGCGCGATGGACGAGATCGGCGTCCTCGCCGAGCGGGCGGACGATCAGGGCCGTGCCAAGCCGGAAGACGATCCAGCCCGCGGCGGCGGCGGCAAGCAGTGCACCCAGCGTGACGAGGGTAACCTGACCCCAGTCGCCGCCCTGGCTTTGCAGCCCCTTGTCCATCATGAAGGGCAGTTCGACGATGTGGCCGATGCCCGTGAGCCCGACGGAGAGACCGGTGCCGAATGAATCCAGCGCATTCTCGGCCAGGGCTTCGGCCTGATCGAGCGGGCTATCGGCGGCCGGCGCGGCGGGCAAGGCCTTGGCTTTTGCCGGTGCGGGGGCCGGTGCCGGATCCTCCCAACGCACGACAACGTTGCGGCCGCTGGCATAGGCGGCCCGCAGCGTGTTGTTGATGTCGGCTTCGCTCTGGCCCCGCTGCAGCACGATGGTGACGGTTTCCGGCGCCGCGGTCTGCGCGCGGGCGGTTGTGGCCGCTGCGAAAACGCCGGGAAGTGCCATGCACAGACACAAAAGGACCACGCGCATTGCCGATGGAATGTTCAGGTGTTTCAGCATCGCGGTCCCCTTCGTTCTCCTGATAGGAGTACGCGCATTGCTTGGTCGGCTTCAAGTGCTGATTGCATTGCCCGATCCGGGCGATTACCGCCCTGTGCATTGCAGCAAACATGACAAAATGGTCATTCGACAAGATGCCGGGAAGGTGAGAGAGTCCATAGCCGATACATTGTTGGCTAACGGGCGGTGCCCTGGAGGTAGCGTGCAGTGAAACGTCTGGGTCTTTTGATCGCGTTCGTTGTATTGGCCGGACTCGGCTACATCTTTCTCTCTCCCCATCTGAACGCGCCGCCTGCCGGCAAGGGGCCGACGACGGTTGCCGCGACAGCGCCGGCCGCAGGGTCCGGCAAGGGACGGTCTGCCGCCGTTCCATCGATTGTTGCCGCCACGGCCAAGACCGAAGACGTGCCCATCACCAAGACGGTTGTCGGCAATATCGAGCCGATCAACACGGTTATCATCCGGCCGCAAGCCGATGGCGTGGTGATGGCGACCAATGTCAAGGACGGGCAGATGGTCAAGGCCGGGGACGTGCTTTTTCAACTGGATGACCGGACGATCCGAGCGACGATCGAGAAGGACAAGGCGGCACTGGCCAAGGACCAGGCCAATCTCGATTCCGCCAATCAGGACCTGATCGGAGCGCAGGCCCTGTCAAGCCAGAAAATCAATACGCAGCAGCAGACCTATCAGGCGCTTGCCGTTGTCAATGCGTTGAAAGCGTCGATTGCCATGGATACGGCGCAGATCCAGGCCGACGAGGTCCTCCTGTCCTACATGACCATCAAGGCACCCATCGATGGCCGTGTCGGTGTGGTCAATACATCCGTCGGCAATTTCGTGCGCACCGCGGATACCGGCGGCGGTCTTTTGACCATCACGCGCATGGCACCGCTGCGGGTGTCGTTTACTGTGGCGGAAAGCGATCTGCCGACATTGCGCGATGCGATGAAGGAACGTCAGCTCGACGTTCTGGTCAAGGTTCCCGGCAGCAAGGAAGTGATTGCGTCCGGCCCGCTCAACTTTGTCGATTCCAGCGTCGACACGGCCTCCGGGACGATTGTCCTGAAGGCGGATGTGGCCAATGATGACGGCGCGCTGTGGCCCGGCCAGTACATCAACGCAACGGTCGAAATCGGCACGCACAAGGACGCCGTGACCGTACCGCTGATCGCCATTCAGCAGGGCAATGACGGGACATTCGCCTTTGTCGTCGGCCCCGACAAGAAGGTGATCAAGCAGGCGGTGACCGTGGTTGAAACGGTCGGCGATACCGCCGTCACCACCGCGGGCCTCAAATCCGGCGACCATGTGGTCATCGACGGGCAGCTGCATCTGCAGGACGGCTCGAGCGTCATTGAAACGGTGGCCGATGTGGACACTGCGGCGCCCGCACTGTCGGCCGCCGATGCGGTTGCACCGGATCCGATCAAGACGGACACGGTGCAATGAACATCTCCGCCATATTCATCCGCCGGCCTATCGCAACAATCCTCCTCTCCGTCGCGCTGGCCGCATCGGGCCTGTTTGCCTATCAGTTCCTCCCTGTTGCCGCCCTACCGCAGGTCGATTTCCCCGTCATATCGGTTTCCGCCCAGCTGCCGGGTGCCGCGCCCGACACCATGGCCAATGCCGTGGCAACGCCGCTGATCAAGCAGTTCGCCACGATACCCTCCGTTTCGACGATCAGCGCCACGAGCACGCAGGGACAGACCCGCGTCACCATCGAATTCGAGCTCGACAGGAACATCGATCAGGCCGCCGCCGACGTCCAAGCGGCCATCGCACGGACGCTGCGGCAGCTGCCGGCGAACATGACGACGCCGCCGAGCTACCGCAAGACCAATCCAGCCGACGCTCCCATCCTGCTGATCGCACTGCAAAGCGATATGGCGCAATTGTCGAAGCTCGACGATTATGCCGAGCAGGTCATCTCGCCGTCGCTGTCGACCGTGGATGGCGTCGGCGAGGTCCAGGTGTTCGGCGCCAAGCAGTTCGCCGTGCGCATCGAGGTCGATCCCAATGCGATGAAGGCACGCGGCATCGGCATCGATGAACTGACGAGTGCCGTGGCCGACAACAATTCGATTGCGCCGGTGGGAACGCTCACCAGCCCCACCCAGCAGATGGCAATCGAGGCCGACACGCAGTCGAAGAATGCCGACACATTCCGCCAGATTCTGATCGCGTCGCCCAATGGCAAGCCGGTGCGCCTGGGCGACGTGGCGCGGGTGGTGGATTCCGTTGCCAATACCCAGACCGAGAGCCGCTATGACGGCAAGAAGGCGCTGGTGCTGGCCGTCTTCCGCCAGCCCGGCGCCAATACGGTCGATGTGGTGGACCGCGTGCGGACCATGCTGCCGAAATTCGCCGAAGAGCTCGGTGCGTCCACCAGCCTCAACGTGCTCAACGACCGCTCGACGTCGATCCGGCAGGCCGTATCGGATGTGCAATTTACGCTCATCCTGATCATCGCGCTGGTCGTGATGGTGATCTTCGTGTTCCTGCGGCGGATCGCGGCCACGCTTATCCCGACGATTGCCGTGCCGCTGTCGCTGATCGCCACGCTGGGCGTGATGTATGTCTTCGGCTTTTCCATCGACAATATCTCGCTGCTGGGCCTGACGCTTTCCGTCGGGCTGGTGGTGGACGATGCCATCGTCATGCTGGAGAACATATCCCGGCATATCGAGGAGGGCATGCCGCCGCGCGAGGCGGCGCTCAAGGGCAGCGAGGAAATCGGTTTCACCATCGTGTCCATCACCGCATCGCTCGTGGCGGTCTTCATCCCCGTCCTGCTGATGGGCGGCGTGGTCGGGCGCATCTTCAACGAATTTGCCGTCGTGGTGACCGTGGCGATCGTGGCGTCGGCGCTGATATCGCTGACCTTGACCCCGATGCTGTGCAGCCACATGCCGGCCATTCCGCATGACGATGGAAAGGGCCGCAAACCCCTGACGGAGCGGGTTTTCGATGCGGTCCTTGGCGGTTACCGCTGGATGCTCGATGTCTGCCTGCGCTTCCGTATCGTTGTCTTCGGAATCTTTCTCCTGACGGTTGTTGCAACGCTTTATCTCTTCTCGTCCATCGACAAGGGCTTTCTGCCCACCGAGGATATCGGCCAGCTTTCCATCTCGACCGAAGCGCGGCAGGACATTTCGTTCGATGCCATGGTGGCGCTGCAGAAGCAGGTGGCCGATGTCCTGAGGAGCAAGCCCTATGTGGCGCATGTGGCATCGACCATCGGCGGCGGCTTCAATTCATCGAGCCTCAACCAGGGCAGTTTCTTCGTCGAGCTCAAACCCAAATCCCAGCGACTGGCGCTCGACCCGCTGCTGACGGACCTGCGCCAGTCGCTGGCCAAGGTGCCCGGCATCAACAGCTATCCCATCGCCATCCAGAACCTGCGCATCGGCAGCACGTCGTCGCGCGCGCAGTACCAGTTCGTGCTGCAGGGCATCAATGCCGACGATCTCTATCCATGGTCGCAGAAATTCCTGCTGGCGCTGCAGCAGGACCGGCAATATTTTGCCGATGTGACCAGCGACCTGCAGAACAATGCGCTGCAGGCCAATCTGGTGATCGATGCGGACAAGGCGCGGCTCCTCGGCATTTCATCGACGCAGCTGCGCAATTCGCTCTACTACGCCTTCGGCACCAATCAGGCCTCGACCATCTTTTCCACCGGCGACAGCTACGAGGTGATCCTCGAGCTCGATCCGTCCATCCCCTGGACGACCGACAAGCTCGACCAGATGCAGATCCGCTCGACCACCACCAACAAGCTCATTCCGCTGTCTTCCTTCGCCCATGTGGAGCGGCGCGCCGGACTGCTGGCCGTCAGCCAGTTGAGCCAGCTGCCGGCGGTGACCATCTCCTTCAACCTGCCGCAGGGGATTGCCTTGGGCAGGGCGGTGGAAGAAATCAACAAGATCAAGGCGGAACTGAATGTCCCGGATTCGATTTCCTCGACATTCACCGGCACCGCCAAAGTGTTCCAGCAGGCGCTGTCCAATCAGGGCCTGCTGATCGGCGCGGCGATCCTGACGATCTATATCGTGCTCGGCATTCTCTATGAGAGCTTCATCCATCCGCTGACCATCCTGACCGGCCTGCCGGCGGCGGCGGCCGGGGCGCTGGCGACGCTGCAACTGTTCGGCTTTGACCTCAGCGTGATCGCCATCATCGGCATGCTGATGCTGATCGGCATCGTCAAGAAGAACGCCATCATGATGGTCGACTTTGCCCTTGTCCGGCAGCGGGCGGGTGACACGCCGCATGACGCGATCCGCGAAGCCTGCCTTGTGCGGTTCCGGCCGATCATGATGACGACGCTCGCCGCGCTGATGGGAACCCTGCCGATTGCCATCGGTGCCGGCGCCAGTTCGGAATTGCGCCAGCCGCTCGGCGTGGCCGTGGTCGGCGGCCTGTTCGCCTCGCAAATCCTCACGCTGTTCATCACGCCGGTTATCTTCCTCTACATGGAAGACATGTCGCGCGGATCGACGCAGCTATGGCGCAGGGTCTTCGGCAAACGCGGCACAGTTGCGGCGCCGCACGCGGCGGAATAGGCGTCCCCCCACTCAGGCGGTTTTTGCTTCCAGCAGGCCCAGCTCGTCGATCATGGCCTGCCGCATGATGAACTTCTGGATCTTGCCCGTCACGGTCATCGGATAGTCCTCGACGAAGCGGATATGGGCCGGCACCTTGTAGTGGGCGATCCTGCCCTTGCAGAACTGCAGCACGTCATGCTCGCTGAGGCTGGCGCCGGGCCGTACCTTGATCCAGGCGCAGAGGCACTCGCCATACTTGCTGTCCGGGATGCCGAACACCTGCACGTCGGCGATGCCGGGATGGGTATAGAGAAACTCCTCGATCTCGCGCGGATAGATGTTCTCGCCGCCCCGGATCACCAGGTCCTTGATGCGCCCGACAATGTTACAATAGCCCTCCGCATCGATGGTCGCGAGATCGCCGGTATGCATCCAGCGGGCAGCGTCGATGGTGGCTGCGGTATTGGCATCATCGCCCCAATAGCCGCGCATGACACTGTAGCCGCGCGTCAAAAGCTCACCGGTAACACCCGGCGCGACAATGGCGCCATCCGCATCGATGATCTTGACCTCGACATGCGGATGAATGCGCCCGACCGTCGAAACGCGCCGTTCCAGCGGGTCGGTGGCGGAACTCTGGAAGCTGACCGGACTGGTCTCCGTCATCCCGTAGGCGATGGTGATTTCGCCCTGGTGCATGTCGTGGATGACTTTGCGCATCACTTCGATGGGGCAGGGCGAGCCCGCCATGATGCCGGTGCGCAGGCTGCTGAGGTCGAAGGTCTTGAAATCGGCATGCCCGAGGATGGCGATGAACATGGTCGGCACGCCGTGCAGTCCGGTGCACTTCTCGGCCTCCACCGTCTGCAGCACCGCCAGCGGATCGAACGCCTCGCCCGGTATGACCATGCAGGCGCCGTGGGTCAGGCAGGCGAGGTTGCCGAGAACCATGCCGAAGCAATGGTAGAACGGCACCGGGATGCACAGGCGGTCGATTTCGGTGAGGCGCATCGCCTCGCCGATGAAGAAGCCGTTGTTGAGAATATTGTGGTGACTGAGTGTCGCGCCCTTGGGGCTGCCGGTGGTGCCGCTGGTGAACTGGATATTGATCGGGTCGTCGAACTGCAGCACGGCGGCCAGCGCCTGCAGCTGTTGCCTTGCTTCCGGGGTCGCTGCCTGTTCGAGACCGGCGAAGTTGAGCATGCCGGGTGTTCGGTCTGTCCCCAGACGAATGACGGTCCGCAGCGTCGGCAGCTTCGCCGACCGGAGTTCGCCGGGCGCGCAGGTGCCAAGTTCCGGGGCGATCTGGCGCAATATGTCGAGGTAATTGCTGGTCTTCAGCGCGGGCGACAGGATCAGCGCGGCACAGCCGACCTTGTTGACGGCATATTCAAGCTCGTGCGAGCGGTAGGCCGGATTGATGTTGACGAGGATGAGCCCGGCCTTGGCGGTGGCGAACTGGGTCAGCACCCATTCCAGATTGTTGGGTGACCAGATGCCGATGCGGTCACCGGGTTTCAGGCCAAGCGCGATGAGGCCCGCTGCGACGGCGTCAACGCGCTGCTTCAGTTCGGCATAGCTCAGGCGCACATTCTGGTGGCGGACCACAAGGGCGGGACGGTCGGGAAACCGCCCGGCGATATGGTCAAAATGCCGCCCGATCGTTTCGCCGATCAGCGGCTGGCTGCTTGCACCGTGAACGTAGCTTTCCCTGATCATCGATTGCTCCTCCCAAAGCGTTCAGCAGATGGAGCATACGTTTCTGACCGGCGCTGTAAAGTTCAGGCTTTCCCGTTCACCCGGTCAAGCAGGATTTCCGCGCCCGCATCGCCGAACTGCACCTGATAGAGCCGCTTGTAGGCGCCGCCTGCGGCAAGCAGTTCGCTGTGGCTGCCCTGTTCCAGAATCCGGGCATCATCGACCACGACGATACGGCCGGCGTTGCGGATCGTCGCCAGCCGGTGCGCGATGACCAGGGTGGTGCGGCCCTGCGCCAGTTCGGCGAGGGATGCCTGGATTTCGCGCTCGGTCTGCGTGTCGAGCGCCGATGTCGCTTCATCGAGAATGAGGATGGGCGGGTTTTTCAGGAACATGCGGGCAATGGCAAGCCGCTGCTTCTGGCCGCCCGACAGCTTGACGCCGCGCTCGCCGACAATGGTCTCAAGCCCGGCAGGCAGACCGGCTATCATTTCGTCGAGGCGGGCGCGGCGGGCGGCAAGCGCAATGTCTTCATCCGACGCATCGAGGCGGCCATAGGCGATGTTCTCGCGGATGGAGCCGCCGAACAGGAAGACATCCTGCTGCACGACGCCGATCTGGCTGCGCAGCGAGGCGAGGGTCATGTCGCGGATGTCGATGCCGTCAACGGTGATCGCGCCGGAGTCGACCTCGTAGAAGCGCGGCAGCAGTGAACAGAGGGTGGTTTTCCCTGCACCGGAGGAGCCGACAAAGGCAACGGTCTCACCGGCCCTGATCTCCAGATCGATAGCGTGCAGCGCTGCCCTGCCGGCGGTGTAGCCGAAATTTACCTTGTCGTAGCGGATATTGCCCTTGAGGCCGCTGACATCGGCGGCACCGGGCCGGTCGGCGATATCGGGCTCGGTGTCGAGAAGCTCGGTGTAGCGCTTGAACCCGGCAATGCCCTTCGGATAGGTCTCGATCACCGAGTTGATCTTTTCGATCGGCCGCACGAACACCGTCACCAGAAGCAGGAAGCTGACGAAGCCGCCATTGGAAAGGCTGCCGGTGATGACGAAATAGCTGCCCGCGATCATCACGATCAGCTGGATCAGCCGCATGCTCATATAGTTCAGCGAGGTGCTTGCCGCCATGATGCGGTAGGCGCTGAGCTTGGTTTCCCGGTAGCGGGCATTGTCATGGGCAAAGAGATCGCGCTCATGATCCTCGTTGGCAAAGGCCTGCACGACGCGCATGCCGCCGACATTCTCCTCGATGCGGACATTGAAATCGCCGACACGCCGATAGAGGCTCTGCCAGTTGCGGGTCATGCGCCCGCCATAGCGGCTGGCGACCCATGCAACGAAGGGAACGATGGCCAGTGTCAGCAGCGCGAGATGCGGGTTGATGAGGAACATCAGCAGGAATGCGCCGATGAAGGTCATGATGGCGATGAACAGATCTTCCGGGCCGTGATGCGCCACTTCGCCGATCTCCTCGAGGTCCTTGGTCACGCGGGCGACGAGATGGCCGGTCTTGTGGTTGTCGTAGAAGCGGAAGGAGAGCTTTTGCAGGTGATCGAAGCTCTTGCGGCGCATCTCGGTTTCAATGTTGATGCCGAGCTTGTGCCCCCAATAGACAACGACCGCCGTGAGGCCGGAATTGAGGAGATAGACAGCAAGCAGTCCGGCCGCCGCCAGAAGAATGTAGCTCCAGTTCTCGCTCGGCAACAGCACATCGATGAAGGCACGCACGGCCATGGGAAAGCCGAGTTCCAGCAGGCCGGACAGGACGGCGCAGGAGAAGTCCAGCGCGAACAGCCCTTTGTAGGGCGCGTAATAGGCGAAAAAACGTTTGATCATGGGCACGTATGGCGAGAACCGGAAGCTCTCTGGCTTGAATGGAACTGTTGGGGAAGCGTTAGCACGCCGCTCCCCCATAAGCGAACATGTTTTGCGGGCGCTGGATGCCGGGCAGGCCGATTTGGGGCCGGAATTCAAGCCGTTGCGGCTGATGTGAGCAATTTCACGCGACAAAAATCGCGATGGCCAAGCTTTCCGGTTGACAACCCGCATCAAGCAGGCGTATCGCGGTTTTGCTTGGGTTACCCAGGTCATTTTTCAAATCACAAAGAAGACGATGGACAGCAAATCTAGCTGCGCCCTGACTGCCGTTGATGCGGGAGGCCGGGCGCTTGAAACAACTAACGAGCAGGACTCGATCCGGTACACCGGATGAGCAACGTTAGGGCCTAGGGCTCCACCGTCGCTCACCCCCGGCCGGATCGCTTCCGGTCAATGAGGTGAGCCATGAACATCACGTTCGCAACTCTTCCAGGCGTTCGCGCCTTCGCCAACCGCGCCCGCGGGCGGCTTGCCGTGCAACGGAACAGCGTTTCCGCAGCACCCCAGAAACAGCATCTTTTTTCCAATCTGCAGGCGGATTGGCGCGTCAATCCGGTCAATGGCCGGCTTGAAATGCGCTGGCATGCCGACAATGAGCCGCCCGCACCCGTTTTGGACCCGGTTGAAAAACTCGGGCTGGTGCTGGCGGTCTATCAGTCGGGCCGCATGATCTGACCGCTGTTTTGCCAAACGCCGCGCATGCGCCTTCGGGCCATCGGGTGCGGCATGAAGGAGTATCCCATGGACGACTATCCTAGTAGGCCCGCCGTGCTGCCGGTGACCGGCAAGCATGGCGGGCGATCCCAAAGAGCAAATTCCCCAAAACCGACCGTGGACGTGACGGCTCGGCACGGCTTGTTGCGCCTGAATTTCAGGTGATCCGGAGCTGGTGTCGCTGTCGCGCAAAGCGGCAGGAGACCAGAAAATGAACGTCATTCTCAAGAATTCCGCATTGAATGCGGAGAAGAAGGACAGCCGCAAGCTGTCCATGCGGGCTGTGCGCGAAGCCCAGAACGATATCGACATCACCCTCGCCAACGTCAAAAGCCACCGGGACGGCCTGACGGTCCGCGATGCGACGGAACGCCTGGCCAAGGACGGGGCAAACGAGGTCGCCCACGACCGGCGCCCGCATGCGCTGCTCCAGTTCATGTCGGCTTTCAAGAACCCCTTCATCATGGTGCTGATCGTTCTCGGCCTGATCAGTGCTTTCACCGATTGCTGGCTGCCCATGCAAAATGGCGATGCTCCGGATCCGACCAAGGTGATCATTCTCGCGGTCATGATTCTGGCCAGCGGCATCATGCGCTTCGTCCAGGAATACCGCTCCGGCAAGGCGGCCGAAGCCTTGAAGGCGATGGTCCGTACCACAGCGACGGTGCTGCGCCGGAACCGTGCGACGACCCCGCCGGAAATGCTCGAAATTCCGATGCGGGAACTTGTGGCGGGCGACGTGGTGCGCCTGTCCGCCGGTGACATGATCCCGGCCGACGTGCGCCTGATCGAATCGCGCGATCTCTATGTCAGCCAGGCGGTCCTGACCGGCGAAGCCATTCCCGTCGAAAAATACGACACGCTCGGCGCGGTTGCCGAGAAGTCGGCGCTGGGCATTGCCTCGGATCAGACCGACATGCTGGATGTTCCCAATATCTGCTTCATGGGCACCAATGTGGTCAGCGGCACGGCGACGGCTGTCGTCGTGGCAACGGGACCGCGCACCTATTTCGGTTCGCTTGCCAAATCCATCGTCGGTTCGCGGGCGCAAACCGCCTTCGACCGCGGCATCAACAGCGTCAGCTGGCTGCTCATCCGCTTCATGCTGGTGATGGTGCCCGTCGTCTTCCTGATCAACGGTTTCGTCAAGGGTGACTGGCTGGAAGCCCTGCTGTTCGCGCTTGCGGTTGCCGTTGGCCTGACGCCGGAAATGCTGCCGATGATCGTCTCGTCCAACCTGGCCAAGGGCGCCGTTGCCATGGCCCGGCGCAAGGTCGTGGTCAAGCGCCTGAACGCCATCCAGAACTTCGGTGCGATGGACATCCTGTGCACGGACAAAACAGGCACGCTGACCCAGGACAAGATCATCCTCGAGCATCATGTCGATGTCTACGGCAAGCGCGACGAGACGGTGCTGCGCCTTGCCTGGCTCAACAGCCATCACCAGAGCGGCGTGAAGAACCTGATGGATCAGGCCGTGCTGCGCTTTACCGATGCATCGGCCGACAACATGCGGACTGCCGCCTTCTATCGCAAGGTCGACGAGATGCCGTTCGATTTCATCCGCCGGCGGCTGTCGGTGGTGGTCGAAGGCGTGGCCGGCGAGCACCTGCTGGTCTGCAAGGGCGCCGTGGAGGAAATGCTTGGTATTGCGACCCGCATGCGCGACGGGAACGATGTCCGCGTGCTCGACGACACCAGCCGCAAGGCACTGGTTGCCATCGCCCGCGCCTACAATGAGGACGGATTCCGTGTTCTGGTGGTCGCCACCCGAGAAATCCCGGCCGGGGACACCAAGGCGCAATACGGCATCGCGGATGAAAGCGAGCTGATCGTCGAAGGTTTCCTGACCTTCCTCGACCCGCCCAAGGAAACCGCCGGACCGGCAATTGCGGCGCTGGCCGAACATGGCGTCGCGGTCAAGCTGCTGACCGGTGACAATGAGGTGGTCAGCCTCAAGATCTGCCGAGAGGTCGGGCTTGAAGCGGGGATACCGCTGCTGGGGCGGGACATCGAGAAGCTGGACGACAGCGCGCTGCGCCTGCTCGTGGAAGAGCGCGTCGTCTTCGCCAAGCTGACGCCGCTGCAGAAATCGCGGGTGCTCAAGGCCCTGCAGGCCAATGGCCACACGGTCGGCTTCCTCGGCGACGGGATCAACGATGCCCCGGCGCTGCGCGATGCGGATGTCGGCATTTCCGTCGACAGCGGTGCGGATATCGCCAAGGAATCGGCCGATATCATCCTCCTGGAAAAGAGCCTGATGGTGCTCGAAGAGGGTGTGATCAAGGGTCGCGAGACCTTCGGCAACATCATGAAGTACCTGAACATGACGGCCAGCTCCAACTTCGGCAACGTGTTCTCGGTGCTCGTGGCCAGCGCCTTCATCCCGTTCCTGCCGATGCTGGCGATCCATCTGCTCATCCAGAACCTGATGTACGATATCTCGCAGCTGGCATTGCCGTGGGACCGGATGGACAAGGAATTCCTCAGCAAGCCGCGCAAGTGGGATGCAAGGAACATCGGCCGTTTCATGCTGTGGATCGGACCGACCTCGTCGATCTTCGACATGACCACCTTTGCCCTGATGTGGTTCGTCTTTGCCGCCAATGCGCCCGAGCATCAGTCGCTGTTCCAGTCCGGCTGGTTCATCGAGGGGCTTCTGTCGCAGACGCTGGTCGTGCACATGCTGCGCACGCAGAAGATTCCCTTCATCCAGAGCACGGCGGCCCTGCCGGTCATGCTGATGTCGATCCTGGTGATGGGCCTCGGAATCTATGTGCCGTTCTCGCCGCTCGGCACGCTGGTCGGGTTGCAGCCTCTGCCCTGGAGCTACTTCCCCTGGCTGGTGGCTACCCTGTTCAGCTACTGCGTCGTCGCCCAGACGATGAAGGCGATCTACATCCGCCGCTTCGGCCAGTGGTTCTGAACCGTCAAACAGCGGGCGGCATCTGCCGCCCGTCATCCTCCCGTTCCGCAAGACCGCCAGAGGAGATCTGCCATGGTCATGACCAATTTCATCCTGCACTTTCAGGCAGGCACGCCACCCCATGGTTCATGGGGTGGTTTGCCCAAACGCGGCTCGCTTTCGAAACGCCCGGAACCGCGCCGTTCACGGATAGGGGATCAGTTCCTGCGATGGCTCTGCTGGCTTTTGGCCGTGACGGGGCAGGGATTGTTCTGGCTTGCCACGCGGCTGCACCGCCGGGGCGTTCTCAATCGCAGGCGCAGCTGGCGCCTCATCCAGTGGTCGTCCTCCCTGAACCAGAGCGCCATCCGCATCATGCGGCGGGCGCGCTGGTAGTGCACCTCCCATTTCAACACAGACTGCAAGGAGCACATCATGCGCCTTTTGATTTCCGGCGGCCGGCATTTCGATGTCGCCGAAGCCATTCTCGACGAACTGAACCGCATCCATGCGGCCTGCCCGGTGACGGTTCTCATCCATGGCGGTCTTCCCGCCTTGGGATCGGTGGCCGAGGACTGGGCCCGGCAGAACGATGTCCATATCGTCCGCTATCCCGCCAACTGGTCGCTGCTGGGCAAGCAGGCCGACACGAAGCGCAACCGCTTCATGCTCGAAGACAGCCGCCCCGATGCGCTGCTGGCCTTTCCCGGCGGCAGGCATCTGCAGGAACTGGTGCAGCAGGCCCATGCCAGGCATATTCCGGTGATCACGGCCCGAAGCCTGGAGCGGTCTTCCCATGGTGAGGCGGGGGCGCCTGCGGATCATTGCGCCGACAGTCCGGAGGGTGACATGCCGTGCCAAGCCGCCTGTCTCGCGATGACAGGGACTGTCATCATTGTTAACCGGAGAAATGCTAGTCTCGCATGACGAGCCAGCTGCGGTGACCCCATGAAATTCATACAGACATTCGATCTCTATCCCTTTCTCGATACGACCATCAGCTTCGTCGCCGCCTTCATCTTCGGCACACTGATTGGCGCCGAGCGCCAGTACAGGCAGCGGACGGCCGGGCTGCGCACCAATGTGCTTGTCGCCATTGGTTCGGCGGCCTTCGTCGATCTGGCGCAGCGGATTGCCGGGACGACGGAAGCCGTCCGGGTGATTTCCTACGTGGTTTCCGGCATCGGCTTTCTGGGTGCGGGCGTGATCATGAAGGAAGGAATGAACGTGCGGGGGCTGAACACTGCGGCAACGCTCTGGTGTTCGGCGGCGGTGGGTGCCTGTGCCGGCACGGACATGCTCGCCGAAGCGGCGCTGCTGACGGTGTTTGTCCTTGCCGGCAACACGCTGCTGCGCCCGCTGGTCAATGTCATCAACCGCATCCCGATCAGCGAACAGGCGGCGGAGGCCACCTATGAGGTCAAGCTGATATCGACCCGTGCGGCCATGCCGACCATGCGCGACCTCCTGGTCGAACGGCTTGAAGAGGCGGATTATCCCGTCAGCGACGTTGAAATCACCGATCAGGGCGATGACGAGACCGTGGAAATCGTGGCCACGCTGGTCAGTACGGCGATCGATCCCGACGAGATCGACGCGGTGATTGCCCATATGGAAAAGCAGCACGGCATTTCCCACGGAACATGGGAGGGCAGCACAAAGGACTAGTTAATGTTGCATTATCACGCAAGTTTACAGCCTGATATATACTGTGATCATAATGCAACAGTGCCACAGACATTACGCTCTGCCTTGTTTTTGACACACGGTTGCCGCGATCCGTTTTAAAAGGATAGAGGCAAGCGGTGACCACGACCGCCTGTCCGCCCCGCCTGTCCCATCGTTTGAAAGCATACAGAATGTCATCCCTCGTTTCGCGCCGGTCATTCCTGACCGGCCTGTCGCTCGTTGGCGTTTCAGCCGTCGCTGCCTGTGCCCAGTTGCCCAAACAGTCGCTCGATCTTGCCGGTTCGCAGGATGCCGTGCCGGCGGACAAGCCGGCACCCGTCGAGGTTGCCGCACCGGCACCGGCGAAGCCCGATTACATCAGCATGTATCAGGCGGTCGAAGAGGAGGGCTACAGGCTGCCGGCGATACCCTTTGCCAAGGTCAATGAAAAATTCCTGCGGCAGGTCGTCGACGATCCGACAGGGGAGAAGCCCGGCACGATCGTCGTCAACACCGTCGACAAGTTTCTCTATCTGGTTCTGAAGAACGGCAAGGCCATGCGCTATGGTGTCGGGCTCGGCCGGCAGGGCTATTCCTGGAAGGGCCGCGCCATTGTCCAGTGGAAGCGCAAGTGGCCGACCTGGACACCGCCATCGACCATGATTTCACGCGATCCGAAGCTGGAAAAATGGCGCCAGGGCATGCCGCCGGGTGTCAACAATCCGCTGGGTTCGCGAGCCCTCTATATCTTTCAGGGTGGTGTCGACACGCTGTACCGCATTCACGGTTCGCCGGACTGGAACTCCATCGGCAAATCCGCATCGTCGGGTTGCGTGCGCATGTTCAATCAGGACGTGATGGATCTCTATGAGCGCGTCCCCGGCAAGGCCCCGCTGCTGGTTATTTAGGACCAGGATTCATGAACACGGCCGCAGCCGGTTTTGACTGCGGCCTAGTGTTGCGCATGCGCGCATTTGCCGTGATCGGCCAGAATTTCGATGACGCGGCATTCGGCAACGCGGCCGTGCCGGCATCCCTCCACCATCAGTTCCAGCTCGGCTTTCAGCGCATTCAGGCTGCGGATGCGCTGCTCGACCTCGATGAGGCGCGCATTGGCAATGCCGTCGGCGGTTTCGCAGGGCTGGTTGGGATCATCCTGCAGGTGCAGCAGCGTGCGGATGGAGTCGATCTCGAAGCCGAGCTCGCGCGCATGGCGGATGAATGCCAGCCGGCGGATATCCGTGTCTTCATAGTGCCGCCGGTTGCCATCGGTGCGCGCCGGTGCCGCCAGCAGCCCGATCTGTTCGTAATAGCGGATGGTCGGCACTTTGACACCGCTACGCTTTGCTGCTTCGCCAATTGAAATTTCTTTCAACATTCCACTTGCTCCTCTAGTCACTAGAGCATGTAGCCTTGCCGGCAACAGAGTCAAGAGAGGTTGAATTATGACAGCAGCGCCAACGCAAACCCGCTTCCGGGTCGAGGGCATGGACTGTGCAAGCTGTGCGGCCAAGATCGATACGGCGGTGCGCCGCCTGCCTGGCGTGGCCGACATTTCCGTGTCGGTGACGGCGGGCACGATGACGGTCAACCCCGACGACACCGCCGATCTCGGTGTTCTCGAGAAAAAGGTCAACGGCCTCGGCTACAAGGTTTCGCCGCTGACAGCCAAGAGCCCGGCGCCCGTGGCGGCACCGTCATGCAGCGGGCATGACCATGCCAACCACAACCACGCGGATCATGATCACCACGACCATGACCATGCGGGCCACGATCATTCCGGGCATGACCATGCGGACACAAACGCGGCTGTGGTCGCAGCTCCAGTGCAAAGCGCCGGGCCCGCCCGCTGGTGGCAGAGCCGCAAGGGCTTTCTGACCATCATCAGCGGTGTCGCCCTTGTCGCGGCCTATGCCGTCGGCAAGCTTTATCCGGATATCGCCAACGGAGCCTTTGTCGTGGCGATGCTGGTCGGGCTGGTACCCATTGCCCGCCGTGCGCTGATGGCGGCGCGTTCCGGCACGCCATTTTCCATCGAAATGCTGATGACGGTCGCAGCCATCGGCGCGGTGATCATTGGCGCGGGTGAAGAAGCCGCCGCCGTGGTCTTCCTGTTCCTGATCGGCGAAATGCTTGAGGGCGTTGCCGCTGGCCGTGCCCGCGCCAGCATCCAGGGTCTCGCCGATCTCGTCCCGAAAACCGCGCTGGTGGAGCGTGGCGGCAACACGGTCTCGGTTCCTGCCGATGCGCTTGCCATTGGTGATATCATTCTGGTGCGGCCGGGTGACCGTATTCCTGCCGATGGTGACATCACCGAGGGAACAAGCGAGATCGACGAAGCGCCGGTCACGGGCGAAAGCACGCCCAAGCGCAAGAATGCCGGTGATCCGGTCTTTGCCGGGACCATCAATACCGACGGTGTCCTGCGCATCGCCGTCACCGCGACGGCAAGCGACAACACCATCGCCCGGGTGATCCGTCTCGTGGAAGAAGCACAGGAAAGCAAGGCGCCGACGGAACGGTTCATCGACGGTTTCTCGCGCTATTACACACCGGGCATCATGGTCGTTGCGGCGCTTGTCGCCATCGTCCCCCCCTTGTTCATGGGCGGCATCTGGAGCGAATGGGTCTATAAGGGCCTTGCCATTCTCCTGATCGGCTGCCCCTGCGCGCTTGTTATCTCGACACCGGCCGCCATTGCCGCCGGCCTCTCCGCGGGTGCGCGGCGCGGCCTGCTGATGAAGGGCGGTGCCGTGCTTGAAACCTTCCGGAAGGTGACGGCCGTCGCCTTTGACAAGACCGGCACCCTGACCGAAGGCAAGCCTGTGGTCACGGATATCGTTTCATTCGGCCTGCCGGAGCAGGACGTGCTGTCGCTGGCTGCCGCTCTCGAAACCGGTTCCAGCCACCCTCTGGCGGTGGCCATTCTCGACCGGGCCAAGGCCGATGCCGTCACGGTTCTTCCGTCCACCGCGGCAAAGGCGGTTTCCGGCAAGGGCGTCGAGGGAACCGTCGGCGGCAAGGACGTGTTCCTCGGTTCGCCGCAGGCCGTCGCCGCAATGGCGCCGCTCAGCGCGGAACAGACGGCAGGCATCGAAGCGCTCAATGATCAGGGCAAGACGGTTTCCGTTGTGCTTGTCGAGGGCAAGCTTGTGGGATTGCTTGCCATGCGCGACGAGCCGCGGGCCGATGCGGAGCGCGGTCTTGCCGTGCTGAAAGAGCAGGGCATCAAGGCCGTCATGCTGACCGGCGACAACAGCCGCACCGCAGAGGCAATCGCTTCCAAGCTGGGGATCGAGCCGAGGGCGGAACTGCTGCCGCAGGACAAGCAGCGGATCGTCGGCGAGATGCAGCGTGCCGGCCTGACCGTGGCCAAGGTCGGCGACGGCATCAATGATGCTCCGGCGCTTGCTGCTGCCGACATCGGCATTGCCATGGGCGGCGGCACGGATGTGGCGCTTGAAACCGCCGATGCGGCAATCCTGCACGGCCGGGTGATCGATGTCGCCAACATGATCGACCTGTCGAAAACGGTGATGAGCAATATCCGCCAGAACATCGGCGTTGCGCTCGGCCTGAAGGCCGTCTTCCTGGTGACGACGATCATCGGTCTGACCGGTTTGTGGCCGGCGATCCTTGCCGATACCGGCGCGACGGTACTGGTGACGGCCAATGCGATGCGGCTTCTCGGCTGGAAGGGCCGCGCGTAAGACATGATATGCGCGGCCTCCCGTCGGGGGGCCGTCAGACGCCGAGATAACGATCCTGAATCGCGCCGGTCAATTCGGCCGGCACACCACTCCAGACGGTGCGGCCCCGCTCAAGCACAAAGCAGCGGTCGGCCACCGGAAGCAGTTCCGACAGGGTCTTGTCGACGACCAGAATGGACTGGCCCTGCCGCTTCAATGCGGCGATGGCCTTCCAGATTTCCTGCCGGATAACCGGCGCAAGGCCCTCCGTTGCCTCATCGAGCACGATCAGTTTCGGGTTGGTCATCAGGGCGCGCGCCACGGCAAGCATCTGCTGCTCGCCGCCCGACAGCGAGTTGGCATATTGCCCGGACCGCTCCGCCAGGCGCGGGAAGAGGGCATTGACCTCCTTGATGGTCCAGAATCCCTTTCGCGCCGAAGCCAGCAGGTTTTCCACCACCGTCAGGTTGGGAAAGCAGCGCCGTCCTTCCGGCACCAGTCCCAGCCCAAGCCGGGCGATGCGATAGGGTTTTGCCGCCGAAATATCGGCGCCGGCGAAGCGGACCGTGCCACGGTGCAGCGGCGAGAGCCCGAAGATCGAGCGGATGGTGGTGGTCTTGCCCATGCCGTTGCGGCCCATCAGCGCAACGGCTTCGCCTTCCGCCATCGCAAGATCGACACCGAAAAGCGCCTGCGACGCGCCGTAGAAGGTCTCGACCCCGGCAAGTTCCAGCAGCATCAGACGCTCTCCCCGAGATAGGCTTCGCGCACCAGCGGATTGCGGCGGATGTCGTCGACCGTGCCGGTGGCGATGATGCGGCCATAGACCAGCACCGAAATGCGGTCGGCAAGGGCAAAGACCGCATCCATATCGTGTTCGATCAAAAGGATCGGTGCCTCGTGCCGCAGCGTGTCGAGAAAGGCGGTGAGGCGTTTCGAGCCTTCCGGTCCCATGCCCGCCATCGGCTCATCGAGCAGGAAGGCTTTCGGACCGAGCGCGAGGGCAATGGCGATTTCCAGCTGCCGCCGTTCGCCATGGGAAAGTTCGGCGCTGGGTATATCGGCCCGGTCAAGCAGTCCCACCCGGCCGAGCATGTCGCGCGCGGTGTCCTTGAGCGATGCATCGGCCATGACAGGCTTCCAGAAACGGAAACTCGACCCTTGATTGGCCTGCACGGCCAGCATGACATTGCGCAATGCCGAGAATTCCGGTGTCAGCGACGATATCTGGAAGGTACGGCCGAGCCCCAGTTGCGCGCGGTGCGAGACGCCAAGCGCCGAGACATCCCGGCCCATGAAATGGATGGAGCCGCTATTGTGCTTCAGCGTTCCGGCGATCTGGTGGATCAGTGTCGATTTTCCCGCACCGTTCGGGCCGATCAGCGCATGGATTTCGCCGGGATGAAGATCAAGGCTGACATCGTCGGTGGCCTTCAGCGCGCCGAAGGATTTGCACAGGTTCCGGATGCTGAGGACGGGTTCAGCCATGACGCACCTTCCCGGCCAGAAGCCCGATGAGACCGCCGCGCCCGAACAGGACAACGGCGAGCAGAATGAGGCCGAGGAACAGCTGCCAATGCTCGGTTAGCCCGCCGAGGGCAAATTCGAACAGCACGAACAGGATGGCGCCAGCAAGGGGGCCGAAGAGACGGCCGGTGCCCCCCAATATGATCAGCACGATGAGTTCGCCGGACATGCTCCACGACAGCATGGACGGACCGACAAAGCGGTTGAGATCGGCAAACAGCGCACCGGCAATGGCGGTGATCATGCCCGACAGGATGAACGCGACGAGGCGGATGCGCAGCGGCCGGATGCCGATGGACGCCACCCGCACCTCGTTCTGCCGCGTGGCCTGCAGCGCCGCACCGAAGCGCGAGTCCCTGAGCCGGGAGAAGGCGAACAACGCCAGCAGGAGCAGGCCATAGGCGATCAGGAAGAAGCTGAGGGGGTTGAGCGTGTTCACCCCGGGAAAGCCATTGCGCATGGTGATCGACAGGCCATCCTCGCCGCCATAGGCGGGCCAGGAGATGGCGAAGTAGTAGATCATCTGGGCGAAGGCGAGGGTGATCATGATGAAATAGACGCCGGAGGTGCGCAGGCTGATCAGGCCGATCAGCAGGGCTGCCAGACCGGCAACGACGGCGCTCACCAGCCAGATCACCGGCATCTGGTTTGTCGCCATGAGCATGACGGGCGCGGTGAGCAGCGGGGTCTGGTTGAAGGCATGGGTGGCAAAGATGCCGGCGGCATAGCCGCCGATGCCGAAAAAGGCGGCATGGCCGAAGGAGACAAGGCCGCCAAGGCCGAGCGCGAGGTTCAGCCCCACCGCGGCAAGCGCAAGAATGGCAATGCGGGTGGCAAGGGTCACGTAGAAAGGCTCGCCCATGCCATGGGCGGCGACAGCGCAAACCGGCACAATGAGGGCCAGAGCGATATTCACAAGGCGTTCGCGATCAGCCATTCCGCCCCTCACACATTGACCGCAAAGAGGCCCTTCGGCCTCACTGCCAGAATGAAGGCCATGACGATATAGATGAGCATCGAGGCGATGGCCGCGCCTGCCGTGGCCGCCTGTGACGGCTGCATGAACAGGGTGAAAAGCTGCGGCAGCAGGAACCGGCCCATGGTGTCGACCACGCCGACAAGAATGGCGCCGGCCAGCGCGCCCTTGATGGAGCCGATGCCGCCGATGACGATGACGACGAAGGCGAGGATGAGCACCGGTTCGCCCATGCCGACCTGCACCGATTGCAGCGCACCGACAAGCGCGCCGGCGAGGCCAGCCAGCGCCGCGCCAAGGGCAAAGACGATGGTGTTGAGCGAAGCGATGTCGACGCCGAGCGCACCAATCATTTCCCGGTCGGATTCACCGGCGCGGATGCGCATGCCGAGCCTTGTCTTTGCGATCAGCAGATAAAGCCCGATGGCGACGATGAGACCGGCGCCGATGATGGCAAGCCGGTAAAGCTGGTACTGCCCGCCGCCCGGCAGGCTGATCGCGCCCTGCAGCACCTTCGGGATGTCGAGATAGAGCGGAAAGGAGCCGAATACCCAGCGCGTGCCCTCGGAAAAGATCAGGATGAGCGCGAAGGTGGCGAGAACCTGATCGAGATGATCGCGGTTGTAGAGACGGCGGATCACCGTGACTTCGACGATGGCGCCTGCGGCGGCAGCGGCAATGAGGCTTGCCACCAGGCCGAGCCAGAACGAGCCGGTATAGGCGGCGACCGCCGCGCAGGCGAAGGCCCCGACCATGTAGAGCGAGCCATGGGCAAGGTTGATCACGCCCATGACGCCGAAGATCAGCGTCAATCCGGCGGCCATCAGAAACAGCATGACGCCGAACTGCAGGCCGTTCAGGGCTTGTTCGATGAGGAGAGCCGAAGACAAGGTTCAATCCAATCCGATGAGACGATCAAAGGCATAGAGGGCGCGCGGATTTTTCGTCCGCGCGCCCGTCTATCGTTCACATCTTGCAGCTGGCCGCATAGGCATCCTGGTGATCGGTGAAGCTGGTGGCGACGATCTTGTTGGTGAGAACGCCGTCTTCCTTGATCACTTCACGCACATAGATGTCCTGGATCGGGTGGTTGTTGTTGCCGAACTTGAATTTGCCGCGCACGGAATCGAACTTGGCTTCCTTGAGGGCGGCGCGGAACGCATCCTTGTCCTTGACGCTGGCCTTGGCAACGGCCGAGAGGATCAGGTTCGCCGTGTCATAACCCTGTGTCGCATAGAGCGATGGCAGGCGCTTGTACTCGGCCTTGAAAGCGGCGACGTATTTCTTGTTGGCGGCGTTATCGAGGTCCTTCGACCAATGCGACGAGTTCTTCACGCCGATGGCCGCATCGCCGATGGCGCCGAGCACGTCCTGATCGAAGGAGAAGCCGGGGCCCATGACCGGCGTGGAAATGCCGGACTGCGAATACTGCTTCATGAAGGCGATGCCCATGCCGCCAGGCAGGAAGAAGTAGACGGAATCGGCACCCGAAGCGCGGATCTGCGCGATCTCGGTGGCATAATCGGTCTGGCCGACCTTGGTGTAGAGCTCGCCTGCCAGCGCACCCTTGTAGAAGCGCTTGAAGCCGGTCAGTGCATCGGTGCCAGCGGGATAGTTCGGCGCAAGAATGAAGGTCTTCTTGTAGTTTGCCGTATTGGCATAATTGCCCATGGCCTCATGCAGGTTGTCGTTCTGGTAGGCGACGTTGAAATAGTTGGGGTTGCAGTTGGCACCGGCCAGCGCCGATGGGCCGGCATTGGTCGAGAGGTAGAAGGTGCCCTGGCCGACAACGCCCGGCACGACCGCCATGGCGAGGTTGGACCAGACGATACCGGTCAGGATGTCGACTTTTTCGCTCTGGACCATCTTGTCGGCGATCTGCACGGCAAGTTCCGGCTTCTGCGCATCGTCCTCGACGATGACCTTGATATCCTTGTTGCCGGACTCCTTGATGGCAAGAAGGAAGCCGTCGCGTATATCGATGCCAAGGCCTGCGCCGCCGCCCGACAATGTCGTGATCATGCCGATCTTGACGGGTTCGGCCATGGCTTGACCGGCAAAAGCCAAACCCGCCATCAATGCCGCTGCTGCTATTCGTTTCATTGCGTCGTTCCCCTTATTTTATGGTTCATCTCAATTCTAAATTGATTCGCGATGCAAGTGCCCGTGCCAACTAACGCCTGGTTGTTGCGTCCTCCGCAAAATCTGCCAGAGCGGGACACGCATCATACCGCCCGGAAGGATGGATCTGGCCGCAGCGCTCCAGCGTGTTCGTGATCGCCGCGATCCCCAGCGCCTCCAGCATCTCGTGCGGGCCGTGGCGGAAATTCAGGCCGAGCTTCAGCGCGGTATCGATTCCCGCCGTCGTGGCCAGTCCCTGTCCGAAGGCGAAGGCCGCTTCGTTGACCAGCATGGCCGCCACGCGCAGGAATATGAGCCCTGAAGTGTCCGTCACCTCGTGCAGTTCAACCCCCAGCGACTTGGCTTGCAGTGCTATGGACTGGATGTCCGCGTCGCGCAGATCATGCTGGGCGAAGGCGAGGGAAACGGGACCGCGCCACTGGCCGATCTGCCGGTCAAGCACGATGACCGGCTGGCGGCTGTGCATGGACAGTTCGCGGGCCGTCCGCCCGTCGCTCAGATGAACCGCCACGCCCGTCCGGGTTTCCAGTTGCCGCTTCAACTCGTCGACAGTCGATATGGAACTGTCACCGGGCAGCACATTGTCCTGACGCGGATAGGTGAAAAATCCGCTTCCGGTTTTGCGGCCGAGCCTGCCCTCGGCCTTCATATTCTCGAGGAGCGGTGACGGCTTGAAGCGTGGCGACCGGTCGAATCCCTGCCATACGGAGGCTGTTGCGGCGAGGTTGATATCCACGCCGACAAGATCGATCAGCTCGAACGGCCCGAGCGGAAAGCCGCCTGACGATGTGAGGCACATGTCGATGGTTGCTGCATCGGTAACGAGATCTTCCAGAAGTTGCAGCGCTTCGCCGTAGAAGGGCCGGGCACAGCGATTGACGAGAAAGCCGGGGCTGTCGCGCACCTCGACGGGCTGCTTGCCCAAGATCTTGACGAGACCGGACAGCCGTTCGGCCATACCCGCTTCCGTCTGCGGACCGGCGACGACCTCGACCAGCTTCATCAGCGGGGCGGGGTTGAAGAAGTGCAGCCCGGCAAAGCGCTGGGGATGCCGGATCGTGCGGGCAATCGCTTCGACGGAAAGGGAAGAGGTGTTGGTGGCAAAGAGGCAATCCGTGGCGCAGACCTTCTCCAGTGCCTGAAACAGCTCTGCCTTGGCGTCCAGCGTCTCGATGATGGCTTCGATGACAAGATGCGCCGGCGCCATGTCCTGCAAGGTCGCGGCAATGACGATGTTCCCGGCGCAGGCGTCGCGCTCGCCTTCCGTCGATTTGCCGCGGGCGATGCGCTGGCCGATATCGGCAAGGATCGCAGCCTTCGCCTTGGCGGCCATGCCGTCCTGCGTGTCATAGAGGATTGTCTTTATTCCGGATCGTGCCAGCAGATGCGCGATGCCCCGGCCCATGGTGCCTGCACCGGCAACGCCGACAATGTTGACCGGCTCGCCCACGCTAGCGCCCCCGGAATTCGGGTTGGCGCTTGGCGCGGAAGGCGGCAATGCCCTCGGCCTTGTCGTCGGTGGACAAAAGCAATTCGAACGACCGGCGCTCCAGCGCCAGGGCATTCTGATCGTCCAGTGCCGTCAGCACCGCCTGCTTGACGAACTGCTGGGCCAGCGGCGCGCCCTTGGCGAGTTTGGCGGCAATATTTTCAGCCGCCGCAAGGCTTTCCCCGGCAGGGGTGCCGTGCGACGCAATACCCCAGTCGAACGCATCGGTGCCGCTGATGGTTTCACCTGTCAGCAGCAGGCGCATTGCCCGGGATTTTCCCAGAAGCGCTGTCAGCCGCTGGATGCCGCCGGCACCGGGAATAAGGCCGAGCCGGATTTCCGGCTGCCCGAAGGTGGCGTTGCCGGCCGCCACGATCAGGTCGCAGCGCTGGGCCAGTTCAAATCCGCCGCCGAGACAATAGCCCTCGACCGCTGCGATCAGCGGCTTGCGCACCCTGGCGATGGCGTCCCATGCATGCAGGCGCAGATCGTGCACGCCATCGACGGATGTCTTGTCGGCGATCTCGCCGATGTCAGCGCCAGAAGCAAAATTGCCCTCGGCGCCGGTGAGGATGATGGTGCGGATTGCGGGGTCGCGGTCAAAGCGCGCGAGACTGTCGGCCAGCTGCTTGAGCATGCTGGTGTTCAGCGCGTTACGCGCCTCGGGGCGTGTCAATGTCAGGATGGCGTAACCATCCTTCACGTCGGTTTGGATATAGTTTTCCATATCGCATCCCCCCTGCAGTTTGCTCTGCTTGACCTGACTATCCCTATAAATCGGAAATTATTCAAGCTTGAAATTTCATGCTTGAAATTATTTTGATGCGGTGACACGATGAGCAAGGTCAAACGGGAGTGTGCCTGATGAAGATCGCCTGTCTTGGAGGAGGGCCCGCCGGTCTCTATTTCGCGATCAGCATGAAGCTGCGCGATCCCGGCCACGACATCACGGTGATCGAGCGCAACAGGGCCGATGACACCTTCGGCTGGGGCGTGGTGCTGTCAAGCGAAACCCTGTCCAACCTTGCCGCCAACGATCCCGTCAGTGCCGACGCGATCCGCGACCATTTCGCCTATTGGGACGATATTGCCGTTCATTTCAAGCAGACCGAGACAGTGTCGACCGGCCACGGCTTTTGCGGCATCGGTCGCAAGACGCTGCTGATGCTGCTGCAGGAGCGGGCGCGCGAACTCGGCGTCAAGCTGCAGTTTGAAACACCTGTCGAAGACATTGCTGCCCTTGCCAAGAATTATGATCTGGTCGTTGCCGCCGACGGGTTGAATTCCCGCGCCCGCTCGACCTTTGCCGCGCATTTCAAGCCGGAAATCGACACGCGCAAATGCAAGTTCGTCTGGCTTGGCACACACCAAAAATTCGACGATGCCTTCACGTTCATCTTTGAGGAAACCGAGCACGGCTGGGTCTGGGCGCATGCCTACCAGTTCGATGCGGATACCGCGACATTCATCGTCGAATGCAGCCAGGAAACCTGGGACAAGTTCGGCTTTGGCGGCATGAGCCAGCAGGAGTCGATTGCAGTCTGCGAGCGGATTTTCACCAGATATCTTGGCGGCCATGCGCTGATGACCAATGCCAACCATATCCGCGGTTCCGCCTGGATCAGTTTCCCGCGGGTGCTGTGCGAAAAATGGTCCCACGACAATGTGGTCCTGCTGGGGGATGCGGCAGCGACTGCGCATTTCTCCATCGGTTCCGGCACCAAGCTGGCGCTGGAAAGCGCGATTGCCCTTGCCAATTATCTCCACACGGAAAACTCCGTTCAGGACGCCTTTGCGAAATACGAGGACGAGCGGCGGCTGCAGGTGCTGCGGCTGCAATCGGCAGCGCGCAATTCGCTCGAATGGTTCGAGGAGGTCGAGCGCTATTTCGATCTCGATCCGGTCCAGTTCAACTATTCGCTTCTGACCCGTTCGCAGCGCATCAGCCATGAGAACCTGCGGCTGCGTGACAGGACGTGGCTGGGAAGCGCCGAAGCGTGGTTCCAGGAAAAGGCCGGGGCGAAGAGGGGGACGCAGCGTGCACCGATGTTTGCGCCGTTCAAACTGCGTGATCTGACCCTGAAGAACCGCATCGTGGTCTCGCCGATGGCGCAGTACAAGGCCGTTGACGGGACACCCACTGACTGGCATCTCGTCCACTACGGCGAGCGCGCCAAGGGCGGGGCGGGTCTGGTGACCATCGAGATGACCTGTGTCAGTCCGCAAGGGCGGATCACGCCCGGCTGCACCGGCATGTACACGCCGGAACACGAAGTGGCGTGGAAGCGCATTGTCGGTTTCATCCATGCGGAGACTGGTGCCAAGGTCAGCTGCCAGCTTGGCCATTCCGGTGCGAAGGGCTCGACGCGCCTTGGCTGGGAGGGAACGGATGTGCCCTTGCCTGACGGCAACTGGCCGGTTCTGTCCGCCTCCGACCTGCCGTGGTCAGCGGACAACCAGACACCTACCGCCATGACCCGCGCCGATATGGACCGGGTGCGCGATCAGTTCGTTGCCTCGGCCGAAATGGCTGACCGGGCCGGGTTCGACATGCTGGAAATCCATGCGGCGCATGGCTATCTCCTGTCGTCGTTCATCACGCCGGTCATGAACAACCGCACCGACGCCTATGGCGGCTCCCTGGAAAACCGCATGCGCTATCCGCTGGAGATATTCCGTGCGGTGCGTCTCGTCTGGCCGTCGGGAAAGCCGATCTCCATGCGCATTTCCGCCAATGACTGGGTGGGCGAGAAAGGCATAACCCCGCAGGATGCCGTCGATATCGCACGGATGCTGCAGGAGGCGGGTGTCGATATCTGCGACGTGTCGGCTGGGCAGACCTCGATAGACGCCAAGCCGGTGTATGGCCGCATGTTCCAGACACCGTTCTCCGACCGCATCCGCAACGAGACGGGCATGGCAACCATGGCCGTCGGCAATATCTACGAGCCGGATCATGCCAATTCCATCCTGCTTGCCGGTCGTGCCGATCTGGTGTGCCTTGCACGCCCGCATCTCGCCGATCCCTACTGGACCCTGCATGCGGCCGTGGCGTTGGGTGACAAGGGCGTGGACTGGCCGAAACCCTATTATCCCGGCAGGGATCAGATGTACCGGCTGGCGGAGCGTGCCGAAGTCATTGCTCCCATCGAGGGCGCGTAGATGACGCAATCACTCCAAGGCAAGGTCGCATTGGTCACCGGCGGCGGGTCCGGTGTCGGCGCCGCCATCGCGCTTGCCCTGGCGGGCGAGGGTGCAAAGGTGGTGATCGCGGGGCGCCGGATGGAGGCGCTGAATGAGATCGCGGCCCAGTCGGAACGCATTATTCCCATCGCTGCCGATGTCACGGATGAGGGCTCGTCCCGCCATCTGTTCGACCGCATCCGCAGCGACGTCGGTCCGCTCGATATCGCCATTGCCAATGCCGGGTCGGCGGCCAGCATGCCATTCCAGAAGCTCGACCTTGCGACATGGCAAAGCCAGATCGATCTCAACCTGACCGGCGTGTTCCTGACCTTCCAGCAGGGACTGCCTGATATGCTGGCGAAAAATGACGGGCGGCTGATTGCCATTGCCTCGACGGCAGGCCTGAAAGGCTATCCCTATGTCTCAGCCTATGCCGCAGCCAAGCATGGTGTGATCGGGCTGGTGCAATCGCTCGCGCTGGAACTGGCGAAGTCTGGGGTGACAGTCAATGCCGTCTGCCCTGGCTTCACCGAAACGCCGATGCTTGAACGCGCCATCGACACGATCATGCAGAAAACCGGCAAAAGCCATGCGGACGCCGTTGCAGCCCTTGTTGCATCCAATCCGCAGAAACGGCTGATCCAGCCTGCGGAGATCGCGCAGACGGTGCTCTGGCTGTGCGGCGCGCATTCCGGCTCCGTCACCGGGCAGGCCATATCCATTTCAGGAGGCGAAGTATGAGCAGCAAGACCAGCCCGTCCGCCGCCCGCAAAGCCGGGCCCGAGCAGGTGAAGCAGAGCCTGCGCGTCTGGCTGAAAATGCTCAAGGCGACCAAGCATGTCGAGGCGGTGGTGCGCGAAAACCTGCGGGTCGAGTTCGATACGACCCTGCCGCGTTTCGACGTCATGGCGGCGCTCTACCGGTTCGAGGAAGGGCTGAAGATGAGCGAACTCTCCTCGGCGCTGCGGGTTTCCAACGGCAATGTCACCGGCATCATCGAGCGGCTCGTATCGGACGGGTCGGTGCTGCGGGTGCCGGTTGCGGGTGACAAACGCGCCATGCTGGTCCGGCTGACCCAGCGGGGCCGGGATGAGTTCGCCCGGATGGCCGCCGCGCATGAGCTGTGGATCAACGAGATTTTCGGCAGCCTGCCGCTGGATGTGACAGCCGGGCTGCTCGCCACGCTGGATACGATTGAACATGCACAGGGACTGCACAGCGAGGGGGAACACGATGCGTGAGATGGCAAATTACACGGCGACCCATTTCAAATGGCATGTCACCGATGGCATCGCGGTCATCTCGCTTGACCGGCCGGAGCGCAAGAACCCGCTGACCTTCGACAGCTATGCCGAACTGCGCGACTGTTTTCGCGCGCTCGTCTATGCGGATGATATCAAGGCCGTGGTTTTCGGTTCCAATGGCGGCAATTTCTGCTCGGGCGGCGATGTGCACGACATTATCGGGCCGCTTCTGAAGATGGACATGAAGAGCCTGCTGGAATTCACCCGCATGACGGGCGATCTGGTCAAGGCCATCATGCATTGTGGCAAGCCGGTTATCGCCGCCGTTGATGGCGTGTGCGTGGGGGCAGGCGCGATCATCGCCATGGCATCCGATCTGCGTCTGGCGACACCGGCCGCCAAAACCGCCTTCCTGTTCACGCGTGTCGGACTTGCCGGCTGCGATATGGGCGCCTGCGCCATCCTGCCACGGATTATCGGTCAGGGCCGCGCGGCCGAGCTGCTCTATACCGGGCGCAGCATGTCCGCGGAAGAGGGCGAGCGCTGGGGTTTCTACAACCGCATTGTCGATGCCGAAACGCTGGACGCTGAGGCACTGAAACTGGCAAGGCGGCTCGCCGAAGGCCCGACATTCGGCCATATGATGACCAAGACCATGCTGAACCAGGAATGGTCCATGTCGATTGATCAGGCCATCGAGGCGGAGGCGCAGGCGCAGGCCCTGTGCATGCAGACGCAGGATTTCCAGCGTGCCTATGATGCCTTCGTCGCGCATCAGACCCCCGCGTTCAAGGGCGACTGAGATGATGGACCGCAGCTTCCTTTCATGGCCGTTCTTCGACGATGTGCATCGCCGGCTTGCCGAAGAGGTGGAGCAATGGGCTACCGGCAACACCGGCCATATCGATCATGAAAATGTCGATGACGCCTGCCGAGGGCTGGTTGCCAGGCTTGGAGAAGCCGGTCTTCTCAAACACACGGCGGTTGATCCGGCAGCCGGTGGCAAGCTTGATGTGCGCAGCCTTTGCATCATCCGCGAGACGCTGGCGCGGCATGACGGCCTGGCGGATTTCGCCTTTGCCATGCAGGGGCTCGGCACCGGCGCGCTTTCCCTGTTCGGGACCGATGCGCAGAAGCGGGAATGGCTGACGCGGACGCGGGCGGGCAAGGCGCTCTCCGCCTTCGCCCTCAGCGAACCGCAATCGGGATCCGACGTTGCCAATCTTGAACTGTCAGCTGTGCGCGATGGGGACGGATTTGTCCTCAACGGCGAAAAGACCTGGATTTCCAATGGCGGCATCGCCGATATCTATACGGTGTTTGCCCGCACCGGCGAGGGGGAGGGTGCCAAGGGCATTTCCGCCTTCATCGTGCCCGCGGATACGCCGGGCCTGATCATTGCCGAACGGCTTGAAGTGATCGCCCCGCATCCGCTGGCGCGGCTGGTCTTTGACGATTGCCGGATACCGGCAAACGCTCTCATCGGTTCACCGGGACAGGGCTTTCGCATTGCCATGTCGGTGCTTGACGTCTTCCGCTCGACCGTGGCGGCCGCCGCTCTGGGCTTTGCCCGCCGGGCGCTTGAGGAAGCGGTCAAGCGCGCCAATGGCCGTCACCTCTTCGGCGCACCCATGTCCGATCTGCAGATGGTGCAGGGGCATATTGCCGACATGGCACTGGATATCGATGCGGCGGCGCTGCTCGTCTACCGGGCGGCGTGGCTGAAGGACAGCGGTGCCGAGCGGGTCAGCCGGGAAGCCGCCATGGCCAAACTTTATGCCACGGACCGCGCACAGAGCGTGATCGACAAGGCGGTTCAGATTCACGGCGGGGACGGCGTGCGCAAAGGCAGTGTCGTCGAGCGCCTTTACCGGGAAATCAGGGCATTGCGCATCTATGAAGGTGCGTCGGACGTACAAAAAATAATCATCGCAAGGCATGAACTTGCAAGGGGATAAAGAGAATGTTGGGACCATCGGCGCATACGGATCACTTTACCCGGGATAATCTTCCTCCGTTCGAGGAATGGCCGGAATTGCTGATGGAGAATTTCCAGTACCCGGAATGGCTGAACGCCGCGGTGGAACTGACCGACGCGATGGTGGCCAAGGGATTCGGCGACAATACGGCGCTGATCGGCAATGGCCGCCGCCGGACCTACAAGGAACTCACCGACTGGACCAACCGCATCGCCCATGCGCTGGTCGAAAATTACGGTGTCGAGCCGGGCAACCGCATTCTGATCCGCTCGGCCAACAATCCGGCCATGGTCGCCTGCTGGCTGGCGGCAACCAAGGTGGGTGCCGTCGTCGTCAATACCATGCCGATGCTGCGGGCCGGCGAACTCACGCAGATCGTCGACAAGGCGCAGATATCCCTGGCGCTGTGCGATACGCGGCTGCTGGAAGACATGGAGACCTGCGCCAAAACCAGCCAATTCCTCAAACGCGTTGTCGGCTTTGACGGCACGGCCAATCATGAGGCGGAACTGGACCGGATCGCACTCGACAAATCCGTGCGTTTCGAGGCGGTGAAGACCGGCCGTGATGACGTCGCACTGCTCGGCTTCACGTCGGGGACCACGGGCGAGCCGAAGGCGACGATGCACTTTCATCGCGATCTTCTGATCATCGCCGACGGCTATGCGAAGGAAGTACTTGATGTGCGGCCAGACGATGTATTCGTGGGCTCGCCGCCGCTTGCCTTCACCTTTGGTCTTGGCGGGCTGGCGATCTTCCCCCTGCGGTTCGGCGCGGCGGCAACCCTTCTGGAACAGGCGACGCCGCCGAAGATGATCGACATCATCGAGACCTACAAGGCAACGATCAGCTTTACCGCGCCGACCGCCTACCGGGTCATGCTGCAGGCGATGAACGAGGGCGCGGACCTTTCTTCGCTGCGCATCGCGGTTTCGGCGGGCGAGACGCTGCCGGCGCCGATCTACGAAGCCTGGATGCAGAAGACCGGCAAGCCGCTGCTCGACGGAATCGGCGCCACGGAAATGCTGCATATCTTCATCAGCAACCGGCTGGAGGATTCAGGGCCGGGCAAGACGGGGAAACCGGTCAGCGGCTACCAGGCCATTATAGTCGATGAGGCGATGCGCGAAGTGCCGCGCGGCGAGATCGGCAGGCTGGCGGTGCGCGGGCCGATCGGCTGCCGCTATCTCGCCGACAAGCGCCAGAAGAATTATGTGCGCGACGGCTGGAATTTGACCGGCGATTCCTTCTTTCAGGACGCGGATGGCTATTTCCATTTTGCCGCGCGCTCCGACGACATGATCATCTCCGCCGGTTACAACATTGCCGGTCCCGAGGTGGAAGCGGCATTGCTCGCCCATCCCGATGTCAGCGAATGTGCGGTCATCGGTGCGCCCGACGCGGAGCGCGGCCAGATCGTGCAGGCGCATGTGGTGCTGCAGGCGGGTGTGGCGGCCAGCGAGGAAACGGTCAAGCGCTTGCAGGACCATGTCAAACAGGTCATAGCGCCGTACAAATATCCGCGTTCGATCAAATTCCTCGATGCGCTGCCCAAGACGGCGACCGGGAAAATACAGCGCTTTCAATTGCGCAAGGCCTATCAGCAATAACCCATGTAGTAATCAGGCAGGAAACTCGAATGGCAGAGATCATACACCCGCAGGGCTGGCCGGCGGCAAAGGGATACTCCAACGGCATGGCAGCCGAGGGGAAGGTCATCTTTGTCGGCGGCCAGATCGGCTGGACCAAGGACCAGACATTCGAGACCGATGATTTCGTCGAGCAGGCCGAGCAGGCGATGCGCAACATTGTCGATATCCTGGCAAGCGCCGGTGCCGAGACAACCGATCTCGTGCGGCTGACCTGGTTCATCACCGACAAGAAGGTCTATGTCGCCGAACAGAAGCGGCTGGGCGAAGCCTATCGCCGCGTTTTCGGCCGGCACTATCCGGCGATGACCCTGGTGCAGGTCGTAGCTCTCCTGGAAGACCGCGCTTTGGTTGAAATCGAGGCGACAGCCGTCATTCCTGCCCGCTGATTGCACGGGCAGGAGCGCACTGTCTAGGCGGCCTTGCTGGCCGCCAGAAACGCCAGCTTGGCCGGGATGGCCAGCAGTTTGGAGCGCTCGACCCGTTCCGGCGTGTAGTGGTGCTCGACATCGAGGCAATTGACCGTGCCGAGCAACTCGCCCGCAATCACCACGGGAATGTTGATGACCGAGCCGCAGCCAAGCGCCCAGATCGTTTCATGGTCGGAAAACACCGTCGCGATATCGGCGATGGTGTTGGTAACGAAGGACTGCCTGTCCTTGTGCACCGTGTCGAACCAGCGGTCATAGTGGATCGGCTTGGTGCCGGACACCGGATAGCTCTCGGCATCGGAGGTGTATTCACGGCGGGCCAGCTCGTTCTTCATGTCGACGGTCATGATGGTGAACAGCTTGGCGCCGATGATCTTTTGCGACAGCGTCTGCAATGCCTGCCACGGCGCTTCGGCATGGGTGCCCGCGGCAATGGCCGCGTCAAATTCGGCCAAAGCCGTTGCTACTTCATCCTGTGTCATTTTCATTTCCTTGGGGTCATTGTTCAACCGGCATGCGCGACGCTGATATCCATCAGTTCACGCGAATAGGTTTCCTGGAGCGCACCGCGCTTGAGGTCGGTCACATCGGCGATCTCGACGATCCGCCCGTGGCGCATCACGGCCAGACGATCGCAGAGAAACGACACGACGGGCAGGTTGTGGGTCACCATGAGGAAGGTGAGGTTCTGTTCGCGGCGTAGGCGCTTCAGAAGGTTGAGAATCTCGGCCTGCACCGAGACATCGAGCGCCGAGGTCGGCTCGTCCAAAAGCAGGAGCTTGGGTTCAAGCATCAGGGCGCGGGCGATGGCGACGCGCTGGCGCTGGCCGCCGGACAATTGATGGGGATAGCGGAAGCGGAATTTGCGATCGAGCCCGACCGCAACCAGCATATCCTCGACCCGGCCGTTCTGGTTGCCGATGCCGTGGATGGCCAGCGGTTCGCTCAGGATGGCATCGATGGTCTTGCGCGGATGCAGCGAACCGTAGGGGTCCTGGAACACCATCTGGCAATGCCGGGCGAAATGCTGGTCGATACCATGCGTGCGCGGTTGGCCGAAAGCGGTGATCGAGCCGGTCCATTGCGGGGCAAGACCGGCAATGGCCTTCAGGACCGTCGATTTGCCGGAGCCGCTTTCGCCGACCAGCGCAAAGCTCTCGCCCTCCGCGATGTCGAGGGTGATGCCGTGGGTGATCTGCGTTTCACCATAGGAAATATCGAGATCATTCAAGGAGAGCGCGATCATTTGGCCACCCATGCGCTGCGGTCGAGAACAGGCAGCTCCTCACGCGTTTCATCGAGCCGCGGAATGGCGGCAATCAGCCCGCGCGTATAGGGATGCACGGCGTTGCGCAGTTCGCCCGCCTGGCATTCCTCGACAATTTTTCCGGTGTTCATCACCAGTATGCGGTCGCAATAGCTGGAGACGAGGTTGAGGTCATGGCTGATGAAGATCAGCCCCATGCCTTTGCGTTTGACCTGCTCGTCGATGATATCGAGAACCTGTGCCTGCACCGAAACGTCGAGCGCCGAGGTCGGCTCGTCGGCAATCAGCAGATCGGGCTCGGGGATGAGCATCATGGCGATCATCACCCGCTGGCCCATGCCGCCGGAAATTTCGTGCGGGTAGAGGCTGGCGACACGTTCGGGGTCATCGATGCGCACCGCTTCGAGCATGGTGAGCACGCGCTGCCGGGTTTCCCGGCGGGGCAGGCGCTGGTGGGTTTGCAGCGCTTCGGCAATCTGCTCGCCCACGGTCATGACGGGGTTGAGCGAGAATTTCGGATCCTGCATCACCATGGAAATGCGGGCGCCGCGAATACGCCGCATTGCCTTTTCCGACTGGCCCAGCAGGTCGATACCATCGAAACGGAACGTGTCAGCGCGGATCGTTGCCGGTGCGCGGATGAGTTTGAGGATGGCGCGTCCGGTCATCGATTTGCCCGAACCGCTTTCGCCGACAATGCCCAGCCGTTCGCGGCCAAGGGTGAAGGAAACACCGCGCACCACATCGATCATGCCCTTCTGCGTGGGGAAGGAAACGCGCAGGTTTTCAATCTCAAGCAGGGGCGTGCTCACCGCTGTTCTCCACTCTTGGGATCAAGGACATCCCGCAGGCCATCGCCGAGGAAGCAGAAGCCGAGGCTGACAATGATGATGGCAAAGCCCGGCATGGTGGCAACCCACCACTGGTCGAGGATGAACGAGCGGCCGCGCGCAATCATGGCGCCCCATTCGGGCAAGGGAGGCTGCGCCCCGAGGCCGATGAAGCCGAGACCGGCGGCGGTCAGGATGATGCCGGCCATATCGAGCGTGACGCGCACGATCATCGAGGAGGTGCACAGCGGCAGCACGTGGCCGAGAATGACCCGCAGCGACGATGCGCCCTGCAGGCGGATGGCGGCAATGAACTCCGCATTCTTGAAGGTGAGTGTTTCCGCCCGGGCGATGCGGGCGTAGCCGGGCCATGAGGTGATGGCGATGGCGATGATGGCGTTCTCGATGCCGGGTCCGAGCGCGGCGACGAGCGCCAGCGCCAGAATGAGTTTCGGCATGGACAGGAAAATATCGGTGACACCCATGAGGACGCGGTCAATCCATCCGCCGAAATAGCCTGATATGGCGCCGATGATCAGTCCGGCAGGCGCTGCCAGCACCGCGACCAGCACGACGATGACAAGGGTGATGCGCGCGCCGTAGACGACGCGGGACCAGATATCCCGCCCCAGCTCGTCGGTGCCCATCCAGTTGCCGCTGCCGGGCGGCAGCAGGCGCTGCGCCAGATCCTGCTTCAGCGGATCATGGGTGGCGATCAGCGGCGCGAAGATCGCCGTCAGGATCAGCACCAGAATGATGATCGCACCGACGGCTGCCAGCGGATTGCGCGACAGGGCGCCGCATATCCGGTAGAGGCGGCCGAGCCGGGCCTGCAGGCGGGAGGCGGGGCTGTCGTCGATCAGCCAGCTATGAACGTTTGCCATCAGGAGCTCCTAACGCGCACGGGGATCGAGGACGCGGTAGAGCACGTCGGAAATCTTGTTGATGCCGATGAACACCGCGCCGATCACCAGCGTGGCACCGAGAACGGCGGACATGTCGGCATTGAGCAGCGCCACGGTGAGATAATTGCCGATGCCCGGCCAGGAGAAGATCGTTTCGATCATCACCGAGCCCTCCAGCAGGCCTGCATAGGAAAGGCCGATCACGGTAATCAGGGGAACCAGAATGGGACGGAAGGCATGGCGCCAGATCACCAGCCGCTCCGACACGCCCTTGACGCGCGCTGTCGTCACATATTCCTGCGACAACTGGTCGAGCATGAAGGAGCGCGTCATGCGCGCGATATAGGCAAGGCTGAAGAAGCCGAGCACGGAGGCGGGCAAGGCCAGGTGCCAGAGCGCATTGACAAAAATCTCGGTTTCACCGGCAAGCAGGCTGTCGATCAGCACGATGCCGGTGACGGGGTCGACGAGGCCATCATAGAAGATGTCGAGGCGACCGGGTCCGGCGACCCATTTCAGGCGGGCATAGAAAACGGCAAGGCCGACAAGGCCAAGCCAGAAGGCAGGCACGGCATAGCCCAAAAGCCCGATCACCCGGATGACCTGATCAACGAGGCTGCCCCGGCGGCTCGCCGCATAGACGCCCATGGGAACGCCGAGCAGGACACCGATGATGATGCCGAGCGTTGCCATTTCGAGTGTTGCGGGAAACACGCGCTTCAGGTCATCGAGAACGAGTTTGCCCGTCGACACGGATGTGCCGAGGTCGCCCGACAGGACCGAGCCGACATAGCGTATGAACTGGATGGGCGCCGGCTGGTCCAGGCCCATCTGCAGCCGTGCCGCCTCGTAGACAGCGCGCGGCGCCCGGTCACCCACGACGGCCAGAACCGGGTCGATGGGAACGATGCGGCCGATGAAGAAGGTGATTGCCAGAAGCCCGAGAAAGGTGATGAGCACCGATACGATGAACCCGGCCAGCCCAAGCAGCAGGCGGGCGCCACGGCTCCTGTGCAAGCCCGGCCGTCTGACCGGCTTGGCGGCAATATCTGCCACTGTTTCGGATTCGAATGCCAAACCCAGAGCCTTCCCCATTTTGGGCCATTGAGTTGGCCCATGTGTGTCGATTGTTCCCGTTGATCCCGGTCTGAAAGTCGGAGGTGTAATGATACTTTCCCTGACCTCGCCGAAGATTCTGCTTGGACCATACAAAAATTTTTGCTTAGATCAAAGAAATTTTACTGGGATTGGAATCGCCCATGACGTCCGAACTTCGCAACGCTGCGCCACAGCCCAAGGTCGGGGCCATGATCCGGGCACGCCGGCGGCAACTGCAGCTGACATTGCAGGAAATCTGCGACGCTGCAGGTATTTCGGTCGGCTATCTCAGCCAGGTCGAGCGCGATCATGCCACACCATCGCTGGGAACGCTTGCACAGATTGCACGCAGTCTCGACGTCGGGGTGGATTATTTCATTGCCACGCCCACGGCGGAAGATGCGCTGACGCGCCAGGGCGAGCGGCAGAAGTTTTCGGTTGATGGCTCCTCCATTGTCTACGAACAGATCGCTGCGGATTTTGCCGGGAACGTCCTCTCGTCCGTCATCATGCACATACCGGCGGGTTATCGTTCCGAAACGGTCAGCCACGAAGGCGAAGAAATCCTCTACGTGCTGGAGGGTGCCATCACCCACAGGCTCGATGACGAGGAAGTGGTGATCTCGGCTGGGGACAGTCTGCATTTTCGCGGCAACCGGCCCCATGCCTGGTGGAATGACACCGACAGAACGGCGCGGGTTCTGTGGACAGGAACATTGCCCGTGTTCCGGCCCCGGCTCTAAAACCTTCAACAAAAAACCCAACAACAAGAACAATCCAGAGGAGAATGAAGAATGAAACTGTTCAAGGCGGCATTGCTGGCCGCTTCCATGATCGTATCGGCAGCGCCGCTTGCCCATGCGGCAACGCCCGGCAATGCGCTTGTCGTGGCCCAGAATATCGACGATATCGTCAGCATCGATCCGGCCGAGGCATACGAGTTTACGTCAGGCGAATATGTGACCCAGACCTATGACCGTCTGGTGCAGTATGATGCGCCCGATGTGAAGACGCTGGCGCCAGGTCTGGCGACAGCGTGGACGGCGGATGATGCCGCCAGGACCATCACCTTCACCCTGCGGGACGGCGTGAAATTCACATCCGGCAACCCGCTGCGTGCGGAAGATGTGGTCTATTCCTGGAAGCGCGTCATCGCGCTGAACAAGGCGCCCGCCTTCATCCTGGCGCAGCTGGGCTGGACGCCGGAAAACTATGACAAGATGGTCACGGCTTCGGGCAATAAGATCGTCGTCAAATATGATGGCGATTTCTCGTCCGCCTTTGTGCTCAACGTACTTGCCGCCCGCCCGGCCTCGATCATCGATGCCGTGACGGTACAGGGCCACGAAGCCAATGGCGACATGGGCAATGCTTGGCTCAAGGCGAATTCCGCCGGGACAGGCCCCTTCGTCCTGAAGGCTTTCCGTCCGGCCGAGATCATCAACCTTGCCGGCAATCCCAACTATTTCGGCGGTGCACCGGCAATGAAGTCGGTCATCATCCGCCACGTGGCTGAAGCAGCGACCCAGCAATTGCTGCTTGAATCCGGCGATGTGGACATTGCCAAGAACCTGACGCCGGATCAGGTCGCCAGCCTTTCGACCAAGGGCACGGTCAATGTGGAGACCTATCCGCAGGCCGCCGTGCATTTCCTCAGCCTGAACCAGAAAGACGAGGCGCTGACCAATCCGGCCATCTGGGAGGCCGCGCGTTATCTCGTCAACTACAAGGGTATGACGGATTCGTTCCTCAAGGGCCAGATGCAGGTGCATCAGGCATTCTGGCCGGCGGGTTTCCCCGGATCGCTCGATGAGACGCCCTATAGCTATGATCCGGCCAAGGCGAAGAAGATCCTTGCCGATGCCGGCGTGAAAACCCCGATCAAGGTGACGCTGGATGTGATCAATTCAACGCCGTTCACCGACATGGCGCAGTCGCTGCAGGCGGGCTTTGCCGAAGCCGGGATCAACTTCAACATCATTCCGGGAACGGGCAGCCAGGTCATCACCAAATACCGTGCCCGCACCCATGAAGCCATGCTGCTCTATTGGGGCCCGGATTTCATGGACCCGGATTCGAACGCCAAGGCATTTGCCTTCAACGAGGACAATTCGGACGGCAATTACCAGTCGACCACCACGTGGCGCAATGGCTGGGCGGTGCCTGCCGAACTCAATGCAAAAACGAAGGCGGCGCGTGCAGAGGCGGACCAGTCCAAGCGCAATCAGATGTATGTCGACCTGCAGAAGCAGGTGCAGGCGAAATCACCGATCATCGTCATGTTCCAGGCGGCCACACAGGTTGCGCTCGCCAAGACTGTTTCGGGCTATGTGAACGGTGCAACATCGGACTTCGTCTTCTACCGCCTCGTGAAGAAGAACTGACCAGAAACTTTAAAGGCCGTCCGGATCGTCGGGCGGCCTTGCCACGGCATCCATAACAACGGGAATAGTAAAATGTCTGAACTTCGGATGGCGCGCCTGCGGGAGCGCATGGCTGAAACCGGAACCGATCTTGTCGTCGTCGGTCCGTCCTCGCACATGGTCTGGCTTGCCGGACTCTCGCCCCATGGCGACGAGCGGCCGGTCATGCTGTTTGTCGGCAGGGATCACGCCGGGATACTGATGCCGGCACTCAATGCCGACAGCTCGCGCCAGCATACCGACCTGCCGTTCTATCCATGGACGGATGGCGAGGGTCCCGATGCGGCGCTGGCCGCTGTTTTAAAAGACGTCGTCGGGACAAAACAGGATATCAGGATCGCGCTCGATGAAACGATGCGGGCGGATTTCGCCCTGCTGGTGATCGATGCACTGCCGGGTGCCAAGCGCACCTTCCTCAACGACACCGTCGGCTATCTGCGCGCCCGCAAGGACGAGGCGGAATATGCCGCGCTCAAGGCCAATGCGCTCATCAATGACGGCGCGATGCGTGCGGCTTTTGCCGCGTTGAAGCCCGGCGTGACCGAGCTCGAGATTGCCGGTGTTGTCCGGGACTACTACAAGGCAAACAATGCGAAGCCGGAATTCACCAGCGTCTGTTTCGGTGAAAATGGCGCATATCCGCACCATCACACCGGCGAGCGCGTGCTGAAGGCCAATGAAGCGGTGCTGATCGACATTGGCGGGCGCAGTGACGGCTATCCCAGCGACATGACCCGCGTTGCCGTCTGCGGTGAAACGCCCGCGGATTTCGACAAGGTGCACGCGGTTCTCGATGCTGCCGTCAAGGCGGCGCTGGCTGCGGCCAAACCGGGGGTTGCCGCCAAGGAAGTCGACAAGGCGGCACGCGATGTCATCACCCAGGCGGGTTACGGTGAATATTTCCTGCACCGCACCGGCCATGGCATGGGCATCGACATCCACGAGCCGCCCTATATCACCGCAACGTCCGAGGCCATTCTCGAGGATGGGCATGTGTTCTCGATCGAGCCGGGCATTTACCTCAGCGGCAAATTCGGCGTCCGCCTCGAGGAAATCGTCATTATGCGCGGCAACAGGGCGGAAGTGCTGTCCGAACTGCCGCGGGCTGCCTTCAAGGCCTGATCCATTGCGCAGAAGGCGGCCGTTTCGGGTACGAAGCGGCCGCCCGCACTACTTTTGCTGATGTGCGCTAATGTAGCATTGCACAATTTGAGGGCATGCGCAAAATTAAGGCATGTCTACACCGCTATCGATCATGGTCTTCGACGAAAACCGTATCCGCGCTTCCATTATCGAAGAGGGATTGCGGGAGGCCGGCCATGACCGCGTCGTTGTTTTGCACGACATCGTCGGTCTTGCCCGGCAGATCGAGCGGATCGCGCCCGATGTCATCGTCATCGATATCGAAACCCCCAATCGCGACATGCTGGAGCACCTGTTCCAGCTCAGCCGATCCGTGCGCAAGCCGATCGCCATGTTTGTCGACAGCTCCGATACCGCGTCGATCGAGGCGGCCGTGGATGCCGGTGTGTCCGCCTATGTGGTCGACGGCCTGAAGAAGGAGCGCGTCAAGCCCATTCTCGACATGGCGGTCAGCCGCTTCAAGGCGTTCAGCCGGCTGCAGCAGGAACTGGCGGAGGCAAAAAGCGCCCTGGAAGAGCGCAAGGTCATTGAGCGTGCCAAGGGCATCCTGATGAAATCGCGCACAATATCGGAAGACGAAGCTTATGCGCTGCTGCGGCAGGCCGCCATGAACGAGAAGAAGAAGCTTGCCGATATTGCACAGAGCGTCGTCATGGCGGCTGCCATGTTGGGAAGCTAGAAAGAGAGGTTGGCCGTGAGTTTTATCCGGATGGACAATGGCCAGGGCATGGGCGGCGGCCTCGCTGCGCCGGCAGCGGTCCGCCGTGACGGCGTCTCCGTCGTTCGCGCGGGCTTCATTCCGCTTGTCGATGCTTCGGTTCTCATCGCGGCAGCCGAATTCGGCTTCGCCGCGCGTGAAGGCATTCAACTTGAACTTGTGAAAGACGTGTCTTGGGCCAATATCCGGGATCGGCTGGCTTTCCGGCAGTTTGATATCGCGCATATGCTGGCGCCCATGCCGGTCGCCTCCGCCTTGGGGCTCGGTTCCAATCCGTCAGCGGTCATCACGCCGTTCACGCTCGGGCGGGGCGGCAATGCCATTACCCTGTCGGTGAAGCTGTATCGCCGCATGCAGGCGCTGGCGGATCTGGCCGGAGACGAGGGCGCGCTTGCCAATGCCGAGGCCCTCAAGTGCGTGATTGACGACATAAAGGTTCGCGGCGAGCCATTGCCGGTGCTTGGCACGACCTATCCGTTTTCATCGCACAATTATGAGCTGCGCTATTGGCTGGCGGCCGGCGGCATCCATCCGGACCGCGACGTCAAACTGGTGGTCGTGCCGCCACCCATGACATCCGATGCCCTGTCGGCGGGGGCCATTGACGGCTTCTGCGTCGGCGCGCCCTGGAATATGGTGGCCGTCGCCCGCGAAGTCGGACGGATCGTTGCGGTCAAGGAGGATATCTGGCCATCCAGTCCCGAGAAGGTCATCGGCGTGCGGCCGGAATGGGCGGATACCAATCCTGAAACATTGGCGAGGCTGATCGTCGCGCTGGATCGCGCCGCCGCATGGTGCGACGTACCGGACAATCGGCGCGTAATTGCCGAGGTTCTGGCCGAGCCGCGTTATATCGATGCGCCGGAGGACATCCTGCACCGGGTTCTCATGGGCAGGTTCACCACCGACCCGGATGGACACGAGCGGACGGTCTCCGACTACTTCACCTTCCATCGTGATGGCGCGAATTTTCCGTGGATCAGCCAGGCGCAATGGATATTCAGCCAGATGGTGCGGTGGGGGCAGGTTGATCACTCCAAGGAAAAGCAGGAAAAGGTCGCGACCGCCTTCCGCCCTGATCTCTACCGCCATGCGCTGGGACCCCGCGCCGACATACCATCGGCGGATGTGCGCGTGGAGGGCGGCCAGCGCCAGGACGGGTTCATCGATGGGGCTGTCTTCGATCCCCAGGACATTCCCGCCTATCTCAAGGGCTTCAATGTCCACAATCTTGAAAACCCCGTTGCAACGCGGGATGAAACCTGATGGGCAGAATTTGTGCTCTGCACAATAAATGAGCGGGTTTGATGGCCGTTCTGCCCATTTCGCCTGCGCCGCTCTTCGGCTGCCATCGGTAAAAAATCGCTGAACCATAATAATATATATCAATTACAATGGCTTATAAATATAATCTCCGGTTGGCACGCTTATTGCTTTTATAAAACCGTTCCGTCAATGAAGACAGGAACCGCGAGCATCGCCATCGGATGCTTTCAAAGACACAGACGTCGCTTGGGCGAGTTCATTCACCGGATCGGGTGAATGCACTTCATCCGGCGGCGTTTTTTTATGGCTCAAGCTGCACCAGAAGCAGCGCTGCGAAGGGGAATTGCGATGAAGGTGATTTTGCCGACAGGCTTGACAAGACGAACGCTTTTGCGGGCAGGCGGCACGCTGGCGCTGCTGGCGGCGGCAAAGGCCGCGCTTCCGGGCGGCGCCTATGCGGCCGCTGCCGGACCCGAGACCACCAAGGCGACGCTCGGTTTCATTGCGCTGACGGATGCCTCGCCGCTGATCGTTGCCAAGGAAAGGGGCCTTTTTGCCAAACACGGCATGCCCGATGTCGAGGTGGTCAAGCAGGCATCGTGGGGCACGACGCGGGACAATCTGGTGCTCGGCTCGGCGGGCAACGGCATTGACGGCGCGCATATCCTGACGCCGATGCCGTATCTCATCAGCGCCGGCAAGGTCACCCAGAACAACCAGCCCCTGCCGATGGTCATCCTTGCGCGCCTCAATCTGGATGCGCAGGGTATTTCGGTTGGTTCGGCCTATGCCGGTCTGAAAGCCGGGGCCAATTCGGGTGTCCTCAGGGAAGCCTTTGCCAGGAAGAAGGCGGAAGGCAATGCGGCAAAGGCCGCGATGACCTTCCCCGGCGGCACGCATGATCTGTGGATCCGCTATTGGCTGGCCGCCGGTGGGATCGACCCGGACAAGGACGTGGAAACCATTGTCGTTCCACCGCCCCAGATGGTTGCCAACATGAAGGTCGGCACCATGGACTGCTTCTGTGTCGGCGAACCGTGGAATGCGCAGCTCGTCAATCAGGGCATCGGCTATACCGCAGTCAACACAGCCGAAATCTGGGCCAAGCATCCGGAAAAGTCCTTCGCCATGCGGGCGGACTGGGTGGAGAAAAACCCGAATGCCACCAAGGCACTGCTCATGGCGGTGATGGAGGCGCAGCAATGGGCGGATGATCTCGCCAACAAGGATGAACTGGCGGCCATGGTCGGCAAGCGCGCGTGGTTCAATGTGCCTGCAACCGATATCGCCGGGCGTTTGAAGGGCGATTACGACTATGGCTCGGGACGTGTCGAGACGGCCAGCCCGCATCTGATGAAGTTCTGGCGCGATCACACATCCTATCCCTTCCAGAGCCACGAAAAATGGTTCCTGACCGAGAATATCCGCTGGGGCAAATTTGCCCCGGACACGGATATTGCGGCACTGGTTGGCAAGGTAAATCGCGAGGACATCTGGCGCGACGCCGCCAGGGAGCTTGGCGTTGCCGCGGCTGATATTCCGGCTTCGACATCACGCGGTTCCGAAACCTTCTTCGATGGCAAGGTGTTCGATCCGGACGCCCCGCAAACCTATCTCGCCAGCCTTGAAATCAAACGTTTTGCGTGAGGAAACCGGCATGACAGCCAGCCCCGTTCCCATCCGTCCGAATGAAAAGCCCCCGGTGGCAAAAATCATGACGCTCGCTCTTCCCCCAAAGGCAGGGCCACCCCGCCGCCTGCCGCAATGGCTCACCTCCCTGGCGGCGCATGTGGTGCCGCCGGTGATCACCCTGGTGTTCCTGCTGGTGCTGTGGGAAATCCTCTGTTCTTCGCCGACGGCAAGCGTGCCGCCGCCCTCGCGGGTGGTCTCGGAGACCTGGGAGCTGATCGTTCATCCGTTCTATGCCGGACAGGGTGTCGATCAGGGGCTGTTCTGGCACATTCTGGCCAGCCTGAAGCGGGTGGCGCTGGGCTATTGCCTCGCCGCCGTGGCGGGCATTGCGCTGGGCACCCTTGTCGGGCAGAGCGAATGGGCGATGCGCGGGCTCGACCCGATTTTTCAGGTGCTGCGCACGGTGCCGCCGCTTGCCTGGCTGCCCCTGTCACTGGCTGCGTTCAAGGATGGCAACCCCTCCGCGATCTTCGTGATTTTCATCACGGCCATCTGGCCGATCATCATCAACACGGCTGTTGGCATTCGCAATATCCCGCAGGACTATCAGAATGTTGCGCGGGTGCTGCGCCTCAACCAGTTCGAATATTTCACCAAGATCATGATCCCCGCCGCTGCGCCTTATATCTTTACCGGCCTGCGCATCGGTATCGGCCTGTCATGGCTTGCCATCGTGGCCGCCGAGATGCTGATCGGCGGCGTCGGCATCGGGTTCTTCATCTGGGACGCGTGGAACTCGTCGCGCATCAGCGACATCATTCTGGCCCTGATCTATGTCGGCATCGTCGGCTACCTGCTTGACCGCGCCATCGCCTTCGTCGCCCGGACCGTCACCCGTAACACCGCAAGCGCTTGAGGAAGCCATCATGTCGAAACCCTATCTCTCCCTCGAACAGATCGACATGGTGTTCAGCCGTGGCGGCGCCAGCACGCAGGTTCTCAATCAGGTCTCGCTGAGCGTCGAAAAAGGTGAGTTCATCTCGATCATCGGCCATTCCGGCTGCGGGAAATCCACCCTGCTCAACATAGTCGCCGGGCTGACGCAGGCGACGCGCGGCGTGGTGTTTCTCGAAGGCACTGTTGTCGACACGCCGGGGCCTGATCGCGCGGTGGTGTTCCAGAACCATTCGCTGCTGCCCTGGCTGACGGTCTATGAGAACGTCAAGCTGGCGGTCGACAAGGTCTTCTCATCCAGCAAAAGCCGGGCGGAACGGCATGAATGGACCATGCGCAATCTCGAACTGGTGCAGATGGTGCATGCGAGGGACAAGCGCCCGTCCGAGGTCTCCGGCGGCATGAAGCAGCGCGTCGGCATTGCCCGGGCGCTGGCGATGGAGCCCAAGGTGCTGCTGCTGGATGAGCCATTCGGCGCGCTGGATGCGCTCACCCGCGCGCACCTGCAGGATCAGGTCATGCAGATCCATACGGAGCTCGCCAATACGGTGTTGATGATCACCCACGATGTCGATGAAGCCGTGCTGCTTTCCGACCGCATCGTCATGATGACCAATGGACCGTCCGCCAGGATCGGCGAAATCCTCGATGTGCCGCTGGTTCGCCCGCGCCGCCGCATCGAGCTTGCCGCCGATGCCACCTATATCCGCTGCCGTTCGTCCGTGCTGAAATTTCTCTACGAGCGGCACCGTCTTGTGGAGGCCGCGTAAGATGCAAACAGCCGCGAAAAAGCAGAAACTCGTCGTCATCGGCAACGGCATGGCGCCGGGCAGGGCGCTTGAACATCTCTTCGAGATGGCGCCCGATACCTATGACGTGACCATTTTCAATGCCGAGCCGCGCGTCAATTACGACCGGATCATGCTGTCGCCCGTGCTGTCGGGTGAAAAGGAATTCGAGGAAATCATCATTCATGGTGATGGCTGGTACATCAAGCACGGCATCACGCTCTACAAGGGCCACAGGATCATCGGGATCGACCGGGAGGCCAAGACGGTCACCTCCGATGCGGGAACGACCGAAAGCTACGACAAGCTTTTGATCGCGACGGGTTCGGTTCCCTTTGTTCTGCCTGTTCCCGGCAACAACCTGCCGGGTGTTCTGACCTACCGGGATCTCGACGATGTGAATGCCATGCTGCTTGCGGCCCAGTCCCGCGCGCGCGCCGTGGTGATCGGCGGCGGGCTGCTCGGTCTGGAAGCGGCGGCCGGCCTGAAATCACG